>JAGQSE010000291.1:0-1107 GCA_020439725.1 Acidobacteriota bacterium | reverse complement strand
TTCAAGCAGCTGTGGTTCTACAACGTCTTCGGTCTGCTGTTCATGGTCTTTGGCTTCGCTGCCCTGCTGCTGGCGTCCATCGGCCTCTATGGCGTGATGGCCTTCTCGGTGAGCCGCCGGCGGCAGGAGGTGGGGGTACGCATGGCCCTCGGCGCCAGCGCCGTCGACGTGGTGACCATGGTGCTGCGCCAGGGGCTCGGGCAGCTGGGCCTCGGCGTGCTCTTCGGATTGGGGCTGGCGCTGCTCCTGTCGCAGGGGCTCTCGCTGGTCCTCTTCCAGGTGGAGCCGTGGGATCCGCTGATCTTTGCCGCCATCGCCACCACCCTGGTGCTCACCGGCCTTCTGGCCTGCTATCTGCCCGCCCGGCGGGCCGCGCGGGTCGATCCGGTGACCGCCCTGCGCGGCGAGTAGGGCGGGGCGGGCCGCCGGAGGCCCTGTGCTAGATTCCCGGCCGATGCCAGAGCTCGCACCCCGGGACCGGCGGCCGCAGCGGGTGGCGTTGCTGCCCGGCGACGGCATCGGTCCCGAAGTCGTCGGCGCCGCCGAGGCGGTGCTCCGGGCCGCGATCCGGCGCTACGACCTTCCCCTCGAGCTCAAGACCCTGGCCTGGGGCGCCGAGCACTACCTGACCACCGGTGAGACCCTGCCCGAGGGTGCCCTCGAGCGCCTGCGCGGCGAGTTCTCGGCGATTCTCGCCGGTGCTTTCGGCGATCCGCGGGTGCCGTCCAACGTCCACGCCCGCGACATCCTCCTCGGCTTGCGCTTCGGCCTCGACCTCTACGTCGGCTTCCGCCCCGTCCGGCTGCTCGATCCCCGGCTCTGTCCGCTCCGTGGCCGATCGCCGGCGGAGGTCGAGATGGTGGTCTTCCGCGAGAGCACCGAGGGTGCTTATGTCGGTATGGGCGGTACCTTCAAGCGCGGTACGCCGGAGGAGCTGGCGGTGGACGAGGCGATCCACACCCGCCGGGGGGTCGAAAGGATCCTTGTCGCCGCGTTCGAGCATGCCGCAGCGACCCCCGGTCGCCGCCTGTGCCTGGCCCACAAGGCCAACGCCCTCGAGCATGGTCATGGCCTGTGGCGGCGCTGCTTCGACGAGCTGGCCGAGCG
>JAGQSE010000290.1 GCA_020439725.1 Acidobacteriota bacterium | reverse complement strand
TCGGCACCGGCTACTTCGATGCCGTAGCGACGGTGATCTCCGGCGGCACGAGCTCGACGACGGCTCTCGAGGGCTCGACCGAGACCGAACAGTTCCAGCCGACGCCGCGAGCCGTCGCCGCCGGCTGATCTCTCTCGGCCGTCCACCGACCCCGGGCCCGCCAAGGTCCGGGGTCGTTCTGCGCCCACTCGCCGAACCGTAGTACCTTGTCCCCGCCGGGGTCCGTCCCGGACGTCTCACGAGAGGAGTCAGCCTTCATGACCTCAGGAATCCGTCTGCAGAAACCCCTCGAGGGTGCTGCCGAGATCGTTCTCGACCAGACCGCCCTCGATTTCGTCGCCGACCTCCATCGTCGCTTCGACGGCCGGCGGCGGCAGCTCCTCGAGCGGCGCCGGCAGCGTGCCCGAGCCATCGACGACGGCGAGCAGCCCGGCTTCCTCGACGAGACCCGCGGCGTCCGCGAAGGCGATTGGCGCGTCGCGCCGGCGCCGGTGGATCTCGACGACCGGCGGGTCGAAATCACCGGCCCGGTGGACCGGAAGATGATGATCAACGCTCTCAACTCGGGAGCGAAGGTCTTCATGGCGGACTTCGAGGACTCGCTGTCGCCGACCTGGGCCAACGTCGTCGAAGGTCAGGTCAACCTGATGGACGCGATCCGCCGGACCCTCGAGTTCACCAGCCCCGAGGGCAAGGAATACCGTCTCGCCGAGCGAGTGGCGACCTTGCTCGTCCGGCCCCGTGGCTGGCATCTGGTCGAGAAGCACCTCTTGATCGACGGTGAGCCCATCTCGGCGAGCCTCTTCGATTTCGGTCTCTACTTCTTCCACAACGCCCGCGAGCTGATGGCGCGGGGCAGCGGCCCCTACTTCTACCTACCCAAGATGGAGAGCCACCTCGAGGCGCGGTTGTGGAACGACGTCTTCCTCCACGCCCAGGAGCGGTTGGGGATCCCGCGCGGCACGGTGCGGGCGACGGTACTGGTCGAGACCCTCCTCGCCGCCTTCGAGATGGACGAGATCCTCTACGAGCTCCGCGAGCACGCGGCGGGCCTCAACGCCGGCCGCTGGGACTACATCTTCAGCGCCATCCGCAACTTCCGTCACCGCGACTTCTACCTCCCGGACCGTGCCCAGGTGACGATGACGGTGCCCTTCATGCACGCCTACGCCGAGCTGCTGGTGCGAACCTGCCACCGCCGCGGCGCCCACGCCATCGGCGGCATGGCGGCCTTCATCCCGAGCCGTCGCGACGCCGAGGTCAACCGCGTGGCGCTGGCCAAGGTGCGCGAGGACAAGGAGCGCGAGGCCAACGCCGGATCCGACGGTACCTGGGTGGCGCACCCGGACCTGGTGCCGGTGGTGCTCGAGATCTTTGACCGCGTGCTCGGCGACCGCCCGAACCAGAAGGAGAAGCTGCGCGAGGACGTCCACGTCACCGCCGCAGAGCTGGCGGACTTCGAGATCCCCGGCTCGACGGTGACCGAGGGCGGCGTCCGCACCAACGTCGACGTCGCCTTGCAGTACATCGACCAGTGGCTTCAGGGTACCGGCGCCGCGGCCATCCACAACCTCATGGAGGACGCCGCCAC
>JAGQSE010000289.1 GCA_020439725.1 Acidobacteriota bacterium | reverse complement strand
AGGGATGACCCATGGCGATGGAACCACCGTTGGGGTTGAGGCGAGCGCGGTCCACCTCGCCGATGATCGGTCCGTCGAGACCGAGTTGCTCGGCGAAGATGGCGCTCTCAAAGCGCTGCAGGGTGGCCAGCACCTGGGCCGCGAAGGCCTCGTGCATCTCGATCATCTCGGCGTCTTCGAGCCGCATGCCGGCCCGTTCGAGGGCGATGGGGGCCGAGTACGCGGGACCGATCAAGAGATGCTCGCGCTGGATGTCCACGGCCGCCATGGCGTAGGAGCGGATGTACGCCAGCGGCTCGTAGCCCAGAGCCTTGGCCTTCTCCTCGGCCATCAGCAACACCGCACCGGCACCGTCGGTGAGCGGGCTGGCATTGCCCGCGGTGACGGTGCCGTAGGCGCGGTCGAAAACCGGCCGAAGGCGGCTGAGCTTCTCGAGGCTGGTGTCGTCGCGGACATCGGTGTCGCGTTCGAGGGTTTCGGCGAACTTGGGCTCGAGGGGCACGGCACAGACCTCGCCGGCGAGCTTGCCGGAGGCGTACGCTGCCGCAGCGCGGCGATGGCTCTCGAGGGCCCAGGCGTCCTGCTCGCCGCGGGCGATGCCCATCTCCTTGGCCATCAGCTCGGCGCACTGGCCCATGGAGCGGCCGATGGTGGGCTCGTTGATCCCCGGCGCCTCGGGTTTCAGATCGCCGAGACCGACACCGCGGAAGGAGCCGAGACGCTGACCCCAGGAGCGCGCCTTGGACGCCGACTGGAGCGCGTGGGTGACCTTCTTCGACCACATCACCTGCGCCTCGGACATGCTCTCGGAACCGCCGGCGATGACCACGTCGGCGTGACCGAGGGCGATCTCGTTGGCGCCGTCGACGACCGCCCGGGCACCCGAGGCGCAGTAGAGCTGGACCGTTACGGCCGGCACCTGGGGCGGCAGCGCGGTCCGGAAGACGACCTCGCGTCCGATGTGGGGGCCGTGAGGCGTCGCCGCGACGCAGCCCCAGAACAGCTGGTCGACCTCGGCGGGGTCGAGATCGGTGGCGGCCAGAAGACCGCGCACCGCGTGCCCGCCCAGATCCGCTGCACCGAGGTCCCGGTAGGCGGTCCAGGCGCGGGCGAAGGGCGTGCGCACGCCGTCGACGATGGCCACTCGGCGGTGGGAAGGTGCGGCGGGAAAGCTCATGACGGTCTCTCCTCGAGGCTGGCTGGTCGCTGGGTCTCCCGCTCGCCGGGAGGTGGAACGGCGCCCGACTATAGCCTTTCTTGACACGCTGCGGCAAGGAATCTACGATGGTTTTGCCAAGCTGCGGCAGAGCCGCCGCCCCACCGCCCAACACGAGGAGAGAGCCATGGCCGACCCGGTACCGAGCCCCGACGACGCTTCCGGCGCGTTGCGCCTGACCCTCGAGGACGGGGTCGCCTGGCTGACCCTGGACGACCCGGCGAAGAAGGTCAACACGGTCTCGAGCCGCGTCATGGCGGGTTTCGAGGCGCTCCTCGACCGCATCGAGGCGGAGAAGCCTCGCGGCTTGGTGCTGGTCTCCGGTAAGCCCGACACGTTCGTCGCCGGCGCCGATATCGAAGAGCTCCAGGGGCTCTCCGACCCGGCCGAGGTCCGCGCCCTCCTCGAGCGCGGTCACGAGCTCTGCCAGCGCATCCACCACCTGCCCTTCCCCACCGTCGCCGCCATCCACGGCGCCTGCCTGGGGGGTGGTCTCGAGCTCGCCCTGGCCTGCGACCTACGCGTCGCCACCGAGCACCCCAAGACCAAGCTCGGGCTGCCCGAAGTCCAGCTGGGCCTCTTCCCCGGCCTCGGCGGCACGCAGCGCTTGCCGCGCCTCATCGGCGTGGCCTCGGCGCTGCCGCTGATCCTGAGCGGCAGCCAGGTGGACGCGAAGAAGGCGCGCCGGCTGGGAATCGTCGACGCCACCTGCCACCCGGCGGACCTGCGCACGGCGGCGCTCCGGCTGGTCGACCAGGGCAAGGTCAAAGGTCACGGCAAGCCGCGCTCGAGCTTCCTGCAGAAGGCGCAGAACGCCCTCGCTTCGGTGCCCGTCGCCAAGTCCATCGTCTACTCGAAGGCGCGCGAGGGCGTGATGGCCAAGACCGGTGGTCACTACCCCGCGCCGCTCAAGGCCCTCGAGGTCATCGAGGAGGGCATGAGCCTGCCCCTCGACAAAGCTCTGGAGCTCGAAGCCAAGGGCTTCTCCGAGCTCGTCGTCAGCCCCGAGGCCAAGAGCCTGATGGGCATCTTCTTCATGAAGAACGAGGTCGATGGCCGAGCCGCCGCGCTCGCCGCCAAGGCCACCCACGACGTCGAGCGGGCGGGGGTGTTGGGCGCCGGCTTCATGGGCTCGGGCATCGCCCAGGTCCTCGCCTACAAGGACATCCGGGTCGAGCTCAAGGACCGCGACTGGCCGAGCGTCGGCCGCGGGCTCAAGAGCTGCCGCGACCTCTTCCAGGGGCTGGTCCGGCGCCGCAAGATGACTCCGGTGGAGCTCACCCTGGCCATGAGCCGGATCCACCCGGCGGTCGACTACGGCGGCTTCGGCCGTCTCGAGTTCGTGATCGAGGCGGTGTTCGAGGACGTCGCACTCAAGCACAAGGTGATCCAGGAGGTCGAGGCCGTGACCTCCGAGCGGCTGATCTTCGCCTCGAACACCTCGACCATTCCGATCGCGCGGCTCGCCGGAGGCAGCAGCCGGCCCCACAACGTGGTCGGCATGCACTTCTTCAGCCCGGTGCACAAGATGCCGCTGCTCGAGGTGATCCGCCACCCGGCCACCTCCGAGGAAGCGCTGGCCACCACCGTCCAAGTGGGCAAGCGGATGGGCAAGACGGTGATCGTGGTCAACGACGGCCCCGGCTTCTTCACCACCCGCGTGCTCGCCCCCTTCCTCAACGAGGCGGCGTGGATCCTGACGCAGGGCGCCCCCATCGAGCAGATCGACCGGGCGCTCACCCGCTGGGGCTTCCCGGTCGGTCCCATCGCGCTGATGGACGAGGTCGGCATCGACATCGGCGGCCACGTCAGCCGCGTGCTCCTCGAGTACTTCGGTGAGCGTATCCAGGCACCGGAGATCTTCCAGCGGCTGCTCGACGACGGTCGCACCGGGAGGAAGGGCGGCAAGGGCTTCTACCGCTACGAGAACGGCAAGAAGAAGGGTGTCGACGAGTCGGTCTACCAGCTCCTCGAGTGGTCGAAGAGCGAGATCGCCGACCAGGAGATCGTCGAGCGCTGCTGGATGCAGATGCTCAACGAGACCGCCCACTGCATCGAGGAAGGCATCATCGAGAACCCTGCGGACATCGACATCGGGGTGATTTTCGGCTTTGGCTTCCCCCCCTTCCGCGGCGGCATCCTGCACGAGGCCGACCGCCTGGGCCTGGCCCACGTCGTCGCCCGTCTCGACCACTACGCCGACCGCTACGGCGACCGTCTGGCGCCGGCGCAATTGCTCCGCGACATGGCGGCCCGGGGCGCCAAGTTCCACGGTGACGACTGACGGGACCGCCGGTGGCGGCGAGCTATACTCCGGCCATGGCCAAGATCGGCACCACCGGCGTCTTCACCTACTTCCTGTCACGGTTGCGCTATCCCCAGCTATTCACGCTGGCAGCGGTTCTCTTCCTCGTCGACCTGGTACTCCCCGACGTCGTCCCCTTCATCGACGAGATCCTCCTGGGCGCCTTGACCCTCCTGCTCGGCTCGCTCCGCAACCGAGCCGAAGCTCCCGAGGAAGCACCTCGGGTCGAGAAGAACGTCACCCCGCCCGGGGAACGCTGAGCCGCGCGTCGCCCCGCAACCCGGAGCCGCCATGTTGATGCCCGCGCTTCTCTACATCGCCTTCTGTTTCACCGCCACCGGCGGCATCTACTGGATCGCCCTCGAGACCAGCAGCCCGCGTGCGGCGAAGATTTCGGCGGTCGTGACCTTCGTCTTCTTCATCGCCGTCGGCTGGGCTCTCCTGCGCTTCGTCATCCCGCAGTTCAAGGGCCTCACCCTCTGAGCCTCATCTAGCAGCCGCCGACCAGCCCGCGGCCGCTGACGCCGCCGGTGGTAAGCTTCCCGGCTCACCCGGCGGCAGACGGCGAACCCCGCCGGAGCAACGAACCACCCCGAGAGCAGACCTGACGGAGCCAGTGCCATGAGCGACGCACGGACCCCCGACGCCTACGAGCCCGCCTCCTTCGAAGCCGCCTGGCGCGAGCGCTGGGAGAAGGACGGTCTCTACGACGCCGACATCGACCCCCGGCGCGAGCCCTACTACGCGCTGACCATGCTCCCCTACCCGTCGGGGGACCTGCACATCGGCCATTGGTACGCCATCGTGCCCGCCGATGCGCGCGCTCGGTACCTCCGGATGCGCGGCTACAACGTCCTGTTTCCCATGGGCTTCGACGCCTTCGGTTTGCCGGCGGAGAACGCGGCCATCAAGCGCGGCATCCACCCCAAAGAGTGGACCTACGCCAACATCCGGCACATGCGCGGCCAGATCAAGACCATGGGCCCGATGTTCGATTGGCGGCGCGAGATCATCAGCTGCGACCCTGAGTACTACCGCTGGACCCAGTGGTTCTTCGCCCAGCTGCTCAGGAACGACCTGGCCTACCGCAAGTCGTCGCCGGTGGACTGGTGCCCGAGCTGCAACACGACGCTGGCCCGCGAGCAGGTGATCGGCGACGACCGCCGCTGCGAGCGCTGCGACACGCCGGTCATCAAGCGCGAGCTCGACCAGTGGTTCTTCCGCACGACGAGCTATGCCGAAGAGCTCCTCGATTTTTCCGGTCTCGACTGGCCCGAGCGGGTGCAGACGCTGCAGAGCCGCTGGATCGGCCGCTCCGAGGGCGCCCATGTCACCTTCCGCACCGAGGCCGGTGACGACCTCGAGGTCTTCACCACGCGTCCCGACACGCTGTGGGGCGTCACCTTCATGGTGCTGGCTCCCGAGCATCCGCTGGTCGAGACGCTGACCACCGACGAGCGCCGCGCCGAGGTCGAGGCCTATGTCGAGGAGGCGACCCGCCAGACCGACGTCCAGCGCGAGAGCGCCGACCGCGACAAGACCGGTGTCTTCACCGGCGGCTACGCCATCAACCCGGTCAACGGTGAGCGCGTGCCGGTGTGGATCGCCGACTACGTGCTGGTCACCTACGGCTCCGGCGCGATCATGGGCGTCCCCGCCCACGACCAGCGCGACTTCGAGTTCGCCCGCCGTTTCGGTCTCGACGTCCGGGTGGTCATCCACCCCGCCGGCGAGGCGCCGCCGGCCGGCGCCGAGCTCACCGAGGCCTTGGTCGCCAAGGGCGTGATGTGCGCTTCGGGACCGCTCACCGGTGTCGCCTCCGACCAGGCCATGGACCAGGTCCTCGACCACATCGAACGCGAGGGCTTCGGCCGCCGCGCGGTGACCTACCGGCTGCGCGACTGGTTGATCTCGCGCCAGCGCTACTGGGGTGCGCCGATCCCGGTGGTCTATTGCCCCAAGTGCGGGCCGGTGCCGGTGCCCGACGACCAGCTCCCCGTCGAGCTGCCCGAGGACGTCGACTGGCGCCCCACCGGTGAGAGCCCGCTCAAGCTCCACCCCACCTGGAAGCACACCACCTGCCCCGAGTGCGGGGAGCCCGCCGAGCGCGAGACCGACACCATGGACACCTTCATGTGCTCGTCCTGGTACCACCTGCGCTATCTGTCGCCGCACTACGACCAGGGGCCCTTCGACCCGCGCGAGTACGAACACTGGATGCCCGTCGGCACCTACACCGGCGGTATCGAGCACGCGACGATGCACCTGATCTACACGCGCTTCTTCCACAAGGCGTGTCGCGACATGGGCATCACCCGGGGTGACGAGCCGATGCTCCAGCTGCGCAACCAGGGGATCATCCTCGGCGAGGACTCGGAGAAGATGTCGAAGAGCCGCGGCAACGTCGTGGCCCCCGACGAGCTGGTCGAACGCTATGGCAGCGACACGGTGCGCGCCTACCTGATGTTCTTCGCCCGCTGGGAGCAGGGCGCGCCGTGGAACAGCCAGGGTATCGAGGGCACCGCACGCTGGCTGCGACGGGTGTGGAACCTCTTCACCGGCGAGGTCGGCGCACCCGCCAAGGCCGACGGCAGCGCCGAGGCTGCACTCCTGCGTCACCTGCGCCGCAAGGTGCACCAGGCCCTCGCCTCGGTGAGCCACGACTACGAGCACTTCGAGTTCAACACCGTCGTCTCGACGCTGATGGAGCTCTTGAACGAGATGTACGCGGCGCGCGAGGGCGGAGCTGCCGGCACCGAGGCCTGGGACGAGGCGCTCCGCCTCTACCTCGCGATGATGGCGCCGACCGCGCCGCACCTGGCGGAGGAGCTGTGGCAGCGCCTGGGCGAGGCCTACTCGATCCACCACCGGCCCTGGCCCGAGGTCGACGAGGCCGCCGCCGCCGAGGAAGAGATCACCCTCGTCATCCAGGTCAACGGCAAGGTGCGCGACAAGATCCAGGCGCCGGTGGACATCGATCGCCAGCGCGCCGAAGAGCTCGCGCTGGCTTCCGAGGCGGTGCACAAGCATCTCGAAGGCCGCCCCCCGCGCAAGGTCATCTACGTGCCGGGCCGCCTGATCAACGTCGTCGGCTGAGCCCGGGCCGCCGGGCCGGATCGCGGCCGCCCCGGCGGCTGGTCTCGGCCCGGGATCCGCCATAACATCGAGGGCCGATGCCGCCCTTCGTCGAGTCTGAACCCGCCGGGTCCGCAGCACCGCTCCGTAT
This sequence comes from Acidobacteriota bacterium, assembly GCA_020439725.1. GTDB lineage: Bacteria > Acidobacteriota > Thermoanaerobaculia > Multivoradales > JAHZIX01 > JAGQSE01. The sequence goes on along the minus strand of JAGQSE010000289.1, from coordinate 4,903 downwards.
CCACGCCTGGTCGGGACCGCGCAACGTCTCGACGGCGTTGATGTACTCCTTCGCCCAGCGGGCCGACACGCGGGTGGTCGACGAGCCGCTCTACGGCCCCTACCTCGAGCTCACCGGTGCGGTGCACCCGGGTCGTGATGAGCTCCTCGAGGTCCTCGACACCGACGCCCGGCGCATCATCGATACGGTGCTCCTCGGTCCCTACGACCGGCCGGTGGTCTTCTTCAAGCAGATGGCCCACCACCTGGTGGGCATCGACTGGAGCTTTCTCGACCAGGGCGTCCACGTCCTCCTGGTCCGAGACCCGCGCGAGGTCCTGACCACGCTGGTGCGTCAGCTGCCAGAGCCGACACTCCGCGACACCGGCCTCGACCTCCAGATCCAGCTCCTCGAGCACCTCGAGGCGCGCGGTCAGGAGCCGCCGGTGCTCGATGCTCGCGAGGTGCTCCTCGACCCGCCGGCGGTGCTCGCGGAGCTGTGCCGCCGTCTCGGAATTCCCTTCGACCCGGCGATGCTGTCGTGGCCCGCGGGAGCGCGCCCCGAAGACGGCCCCTGGGCGCCCCACTGGTACCAGGCGGTCCATCGCTCGACGGGCTTCGCCCCCTACCGCCCCAAACGCGAGGCGCCGCCGGACCATGTCCTGCCGCTGCTCGAGACCTGCAGACCGCTCTACGAGCGTCTCTACCGCTCGGCCATCAAGGCGCCGGCGAGCTGACTCTGGAGATTCCGCGATGCAAGACTACGAAGCCCACGAGCTCCCCGACCCGCGCAACGCCGACATCCTGGTGCATGTCGGGGGCGAGCTGCTGCGCCGCAGCGAGGCCAAGGTCTCGGTCTTCGACAGCGTCGTCCAGGGCGGCGACGCCGTGTGGGAGGGNNCTGCGCGTCTACCACGGCCGCGTCTTTCAGCTCGACGCCCACCTCGATCGCCTCTTCGGCTCCGCCCACGCGCTGTGCTTCGCCGGCGTTCCGAGCCGCGCCGAGGTCGTCCGCGCGCTCCTCGAGACCCTCGAGGCCAACGGCATGGACGACGGCGTCCACGTGCGGCTGACCTTGACCCGCGGGCCCAAGGTGACCTCCGGGATGAGCCCGCGCTTCAATCGCGCCGGCTGTTGCCTGATCGTCCTCGCCGAATGGAAGCCCCCGGTCTACGACGCCGCGGGGATCCGGCTGATCACTTCCTCGGTGCGTCGCAACCCGCCGCAATGCCTCGACTCGAAGATCCACCACAACAACCTGCTCAACAACATCCTGGCCAAGATCGAAGCCGAGGCCGCCGGCGCCGACGACGCGGTGATGCTCGATCTCCAGGGCTTTGTCGCCGAGACCAACGCCACCAACCTCTTCCTGGTCAAGAACGACGAGGTGCACACCCCCACCGCCGTAAGTTGCCTACCGGGGATCACGCGCCGTGTGGTCCTTGAGATCGCCCGCGCCGACGGCTTCGTCGCCGTCGAGCGTCAGGTCACGCCGAGCGAGCTCTACACCGCCGACGAGGTCTTCACCACCGGCACCATGGGTGAGCTGACGCCGGTCCTCGAGATCGACGACCGCGAGATCGGGGATGGTCGTCCCGGCCCGGTCACCCGTCACCTGCGGGAGCTCTACCATCATCGTGCCGCCGAGGAGGGGACGCCTCTCAAGGCTTGACATCCGGTGCCCGCGCGGACGCCGCACCCAGGTGGAGGATGCGATAGATGGCGGAGCGGTAGGCCTCGCGGTCGAAGACCTCCCGGTAGCGTTCCCAGAACGTCGGACCACCAGCCTCGGACGTGCCCTCCGCCGCCGCGACGAAGTCGGTCTGATAGCGACCGATGCCGGCGAGGTTCTCGGTCAGCACCCAGCTGACATGGGTCCATTCGGGCTCGGACACCACCGCCTGCACCGAAAGGCCACAGTGCTCCACCGCGCCTTGACGGATGAGCCGCTGACACAGTGGAACGTTCAGGTCCCGGTAGAGCCGCTCCGCCGCTTCCAGGTCCTCGGAGCCGGCGCGGTGGTAGCCGAGCCGGATGTACCGGGGCTCCGAGCGGGCGGTGGCGCTCGCGGTGCCGGGTTCCGGAACGACCACCAGGTTGCTCAGGACCAGGTCGCGGCGCGAATCGGGCACCAGCGTGGTCTCGAACTCGGCCAGCGCCTCGGGCCCCAGCCGTGAACGCAGCTGGCCCATGGCATCGACCATCGAGTCGGCCTCCGTCCAGCCCGGCAGCGTCAGCCACAGGACATGGGTCCAGCGGTCGTCCACCAGGTTGAAGGGACGCGCGACGCCCCAGGAGATCAGCGTCCCTCGGGCCACCAAGGAGTCGAGGTACGGGCCGTCACGCTCGACCAGGAAACGAAGCAGCTCGGGACCCAGACCAGGCCGGGCCTTGTAGTAGCGAAGCCAGACCAGAGGTCGGGAGTCCCGCGCAGAGGGGACGTCCACGGCGCCGGCGGCGCCTGGCGACGCTTCCTGGGCGAAGACCGGCCGCCCGTTCGTCAGGGATGACGCGGCCACCAGCCAGCAAAGACCGAGAACGACAGGGCGAAGAGATCGACGGAGCATGGACGTCCTCCTGGATAGCGGGGAACGCCGATGGCGATCCCCCGAGCAACCACCCCGGATCCGGCTGCGAGGACCCGGATGCAGGGGACGAGAGGCGCTCGCAAGGCGGACCGGCTGATGCCGCAGGCTGCAAGAATCGATGTAGATCCAAGGTACCACACGCGATCCGGCCCCCCGGCAGGGGCCGGACCGGCTCGCGTCCGGCGATCACCGACGGCAGCCTCTCGATGCGAGGATCCCCCCTGCACCTTCTCGCCACCGATGCCGTATCTAGTGACAGGATCGGCCGTGCGTCGGGCCGGTACGCTGGACGACACCGGACGAGATCGAACGAGAGGGTCCGCGCGGCGCTGGAGAGATCGATGGCAAGTCAGAGTCTGGACCGAGAGGAGGAACCGGCGGATCTGCCGGCTTCGCAGCGCGACCAACGCATCCGGCGCCCGCGGCCGGGAGGCGTGGGCGCGTTGCTCTTGATCGCGACGATGGTCGGCGGGCCGGCCGCATGGTCGGCGACCCCAACCGCTCAAGCACCACCCGCCCCACCCATGGGCCGGGTGCTCGACGACATCGTCTCGCAGGCCGATCCGTCGCAGACCTACTCGGTCTTTCTCCCATCCACCTACCGAGCGGATCGCTCCTGGCCCCTCCTCCTGGTCCTCGACGCCCGCGGACAAGGGCACGAAGCCGCAGAGCTCTTCGCGGCCGGTGCCGAGGCGCAGGGTTTCATCATCCTGAGCTCGGATCTGTCGCGCAGCGACGATGACGCCCGACCCAATCTCCGAGCCGTCGCCGCGATGCTCGAGGACGCGCGCCGGAGCCTGGCGGTGGATCCGAAACGGCTCTACATCGCGGGCCTCTCGGGAACGGCTCGTTTCGCCTGGGCCCTGGCGATCCGGGGCGACGACGCGCTCCCGGGCATGGGGCCGGTGACCGGTGTCATCACCTGCAGCGGCGGCCTGCCGGACGGGGATCCGCGGTGGAAGAAGCCCACCTTCGCCGCCTTCGGCACTGCGGGTCTGTGGGACTTCAACTACAGCGAGATGCTCGCGCAGGACGCCGTATCCGCCGAGCACGGGGTGCCGCACCGGCTGGAGACCTTCGAAGGCGGTCACCGATGGCCGCCTTCGAGCGTCGCCGCGGAGGCCCTCGAGTGGCTGCGGATCCAGGCCATGAGGTCGGGTCTCGAGACTCCCGACGCCGCGTGGCTGGAGCGCATCTGGGAGCGCCGGCGGGCCCAGGCACGGACCCTCGAGGAGATCGGGGATCACGTCGCCGCCCTCGGTCGCTATCGGGACCTCGTGACCGATTTTCCGGATCACCCCGGCGTGGCGGAGCTCCGCGAGCACATCGGCTCGCTCGCAGCCGAGCCCGAGGTCGTGCGACGCCAGAAGCTGCTCGCCAAGGTCCTCGAACGGGAAAAGCCCTTCCGCGCGAAGGTGGCCCTCGCCACGCGGGCGCTCAAGACCGAGAACTCCCCCGACGCGGGAAAGCTCATGCAGGACCTCGGCATCGAGGACCTCAAGCGGCAAGCGGCGGAAGCCGGAGATGTCGAGGAGCGCGACGGCGCCAAGCGGTACCTCGCCATCGTCACGGGCCAGACCAGCTTCTACCTGCCTCGAGAGCTGTTCGCCAAGGGTCGCTACGGCGGTGCGGCGGCGGCTCTCGAGATCGCCCTCACGATCCGTCCCGAGAACCCCGAGCTCTGGTACAACCTCGCCTGCGCGCGAGCCCGACTGGGCCAGGCCGAGGGTGCCATCGAGGCGCTGCGGCGAGCCCGTGACGAGGGTTTCAGCGATCCCGAGCTCCTGGCCACCGATCCCGACCTGGAGGCGGTCCGCGACGAACCGGGCTTCGCCCACCTCCTCGAGCGGCTGCGCACCTCGGAGCCGCGCCCGGGGACCTCGCTGGCGCCCCTCTGAGCCGGCGCCGCAACCCGCACCCGCCGGCCCCGTATCTAGCGGCGGGCCAACCGAGTCGTGACAGCTCCCGTACCGAGCGCCGGGCCGCGCTCCGGGAGCGATCCACCCACTATCCGATACAGGGGAACCGAAGATGAAACCCTTCTACGCCGCGGTGCTCTCCGCGCTCGCCCTCACCACCCTCCTCGCCACCGAAGCCTCGGCCCAGGCCGTCGACCTGCCGCGGGTCAGCCAGCGTGCCGAGCTCCGTCAGACCCTCGGGCTCACCGAGATCGACATCGTCTACCACCGGCCGCTGGTCGGCGGTCGCGAGGTCTGGGGTGCCCTGGTGCCCTTCGACCAGGTGTGGCGCGCCGGTGCCAACGAGAACACCACCATCGCCTTCAGCGACGACGTCAAGGTCGAAGGCCAGGATCTGGCGGCGGGCACCTACGGCCTG
>JAGQSE010000288.1:6281-17137 GCA_020439725.1 Acidobacteriota bacterium | reverse complement strand
ACCATCGCGCCGATGGCGATCGCGATCCCTGCCAACGACATGATGTTCGACGAGAGGCCGAAGATCCGGAAGCCGATGAAGCTGCCCAGAATCGCCAGGGGCAGCACCAGGATCGCCACCAGAGCCGATCGGAGGTGGAAGAGGAACGCAATCGCGACGAGCGAGACGATCACCGACTCCTCGAGGAGCTTCTCCTGGAGGGTCTCGATCGTCCGTTCGATCAGATCGGTCCGGTCGTAGGCGGCGACGATCTTCACGCCTTCGGGCAGGGAGCCTTTCACCTGCTCCATCTTGGCCTTCACATCCTGGATCACCTGGAGGACGTCGGCGCCGTATCGGACCACGACGATTCCACCGACCGCCTCGCCTTCTCCGTTCCACTCCGCCAGCCCGCGACGGATCTCCGGTCCCATCTCGATCTGCGCCACGTCCCCCAGGACCAGCGGCGTCCCGTCCCCGCGGGTGGCGACCACCGTCTTCCGCAGATCGGAGAGGTCGCGCACATAGCCTCTGCCCCGGACCATGAACTCGGTGCCCGCGAGCTCCAGGACCCGACCCCCGACATCCAGGTTGTTGCGCCGCACGGCTCGGACGATCTGGTCGATCGAGAGCTGATAGGCGTCGAGGCGGTTGGGATCCACCACCACCTGGTACTGCTTGACGAAGCCGCCCAGAGAGCCCACGTCGGCCACCCCCGGAACGGCTTTCAGCCAATAGCGCAGGTACCAGTCCTGAAAGGTCCGCAGGTCGGCGAGGGAGTGCGTCCCGGACTCGTCGACCAGGACGTACTCGAGAGCCCAGCCGACGCCCGTGGCGTCGGGACCCAGAGTGGGGGTCACGCCTTCGGGCAGCCGGGACTTCGCCTCGTCCATGTACTCCAGCACCCGGGACCGGGCCCAGTAGAGATCCGTGCGGTCCTGGAAGATCACGTAGACGAAGGAATAGCCGAAGTAGGAGAAGCCGCGGACGACCTTGACCCGTGGCGCCGAGAGGAGCGAGGAGACGATCGGGTAGGTGATCTGGTCCTCGACCAGGTCCGGGCTGCGACCCGACCACGGGGTGTAGACGATGACCTGGACGTCGGACAGGTCCGGGACGGCGTCGAGAGGCGTCTGCCGGAGGGCCCACCAGCCACCGAGGCCGAGGGCGACGACGCCGAGGAAGACCAGGAAGGGGTTGCGGGCGCTCCAACCGATGATGCGACGGATCATGAGCGAGCTCCTTCAGTGGGACATCTGCCGCATGCCGGAGGCCAGCTGACTCTCGGAGTCGAGGAGGAAGTTGGCGGAGGTGACGATCCGCTCGCCCACCTCGAGGCCGGCCAGGACCTCGACGGCGTCGTCGAACCGAGCCCCCGACTCGATCTCCCGGGGCTCGAATCGCCCCGGGCCTGCGGCGACGAAGACGACCCGCCTCTCGCCGCTGTCGAGGACCGCGGCGGCCGGGACGACGAGAACCTCCCGAGGCTCGGCGCGGAGCTCGACGTCGGCGTACATCCCGGCGCGGAGACGGTGCCCCGGATTCGCCAGCTCGATCCTCACCTTGACCGTCCTCTCCTTCGGATCGAGGTAGGGGTAGACGTACCCGACCTTGCCGACGAACGTCTCTCCCGGGAGGTAGGAGAGCGTCACTCTCGCCTCCTGCCCGGGTGCCACCCGGGGAAGCTCGTGCTCGTAGACGTCGGCCAGCACCCAGACTGCGTCGAGATCCGCCAGGCGGTAGAGAAGATGCCCGGCCTGGACGTGGGCTCCTTCGGTGACGTGCTTCTCGATCACGTAGCCGCCGGCGGGGCTGTGGATCGGGAGGGACCGCAGGATCCGTCGATCCTGCTCCAGATCCCGGACGTGGTTCTCGGGCACGTCCCAATAGTCGAGACGCCGCCGGACCGCCGCCAGGAGATCTTCCATCCTCCGGCTCGCCTCTGCGGCTCGCGGGCTACGTCCCAGGCGCTGGAGGTGCTCGAAGCTGGTCAGGTAATCCTCCTGGGTTTGGACCAGCTCGGGGCTGTAGAGGGAGAAGAGGATCTCCCCCTCGCGGACGTAATCACCCGTGCGGTCGACCCGAAGGCCTTCGATCCAACCGTGGAACTTCAGGGTGACGTCGGTCAGCGCGGACTCGTCGTAGGCGACGGTCCCGACGGTGCGAATCGTCTGCTCGACCGAGCTCCGGCGAACCTCTCCGTAGGTCACTCCGATCATCTGCTGCTTGCGCGCGTCCACCTCGAGCCCGGCTTCGCGGGCGGGACTCTGCATTTCTGCGGCTTCCATCGCCTCGTGGCCCTGGTTCGTGGCCGGACGCTCTCCACACCCGGTCAACAGCGCCAACATCGATCCGGCCGCCATCTGGACCAGATCCTTCGTTCTCGGCTTCCACATCGCGACCTCCGTTCTCCCTGCGTGGCCGGGATCAGGCCCCAAGGGCCGCCCCATCGGCCGCCCCGGTCCGGATCTTCACCGCCCGCTCGACGGGCGTGACGAACACGATGCCGTCTCCCTGGCTCCCGGTCCGCGCGGCCTCGACGAGCACCCGGAGGAGCTCGTCCGCCTGCCCGTCCTCGCAGACCACCTCCACCTTCGTCACCTGGAGGGTCTTGCGATACTCGCTCGGAGACAGCGTGAAGAGCATCGGCTCGTAGCCGTAGCCCACGCCGTGGACGCGGGAGAGGGTGATCCCCGGCGCCCGTCCCTGCTCGAGGGAGCGGATGATGTCGTTGACGCGATCGGATCGGACGAAGGCCTTCAGGAGCTTCATTGTGTTTCCTTTCTCGAGCTGCCCGGGCTCCGGTCCCGGACTCGCGTTGCATGGCGGAGCGCTTCCTCGGCGTCCAGCTCCCGGGTGACGTTGCCCACACGGAGGTAGTAGTGCGATCGGTCTCCCTCCGCGAGGAACACCGGGACGGGGGAGGGCTCGACGACCACCCGGCACACGTCCCTCCCTTCCACCTCGTGGAAGACGACGTGCACCATCGCGCACGCGTCGGATCCGAGCTTCTGGGAGACCAGGCCGACGAGAAACTGCTCGAATCCGTCCCGGTCCTTCGAACGCAGCGTGTGGTAGTCCTTTTCGAGACCGACGACGGCTCCGTCATCGTCCACGCCGATCAGCAAGGTGCCTCCCGCGCCGTTGAGAAAGCCGGCGACGGTGCGGACGATCGCCAGCTCCAGGTGCTTGTTCCCGGAGCCTCGCGAGAAGTCCCATCGGGCCGAGCTCTTCAACTCCAGGAGCTCCCCTTCGCCCGCTCGAAGAAGGGACTCCAGGTCCCGGTGGAGCTCCGCCTCGAGCCAGGAAGCCCGTCGACTCCAGCGGCCCACGGCGCGCGAGTAGGCTGCCGAGCCGAGGCCGAGCACCATCCCGAGCACCAGGAAGGCCAGGGTCATCGGCCACATGGCCGGGCGGAACGCGGCGAACAGGCGATGGAGCGCGAAGCCGAGGGCGGAGTCGACGCCCGGAACGACAGGGTGCATCTCGAACCAGTAGATGACCATCGTGACCGGATGCAGGAGGAAGAGGCTCAGGACGGCGCCGACCACCATGTGGCCGACCGTCGTCTCCGCGCCGCTTCGTCCTGTCTGCTTCCTTCGCACTGTGTCGACCTCGGTGAAGTCCTCGTTGTCGCGTGCTCCAACAGTCGAGAGAGCAAGACCCGTGCCGCTTTCTCGGCGCCGAAAGAAGGAAGCTCTCGGCGCCTCCGGGGCGGTCGTCTCGCAAAGCTGCAGGCATTCCGCGAGCGTCGACTCGCTCCCCGGCGAGACGCGGCTGGCGAGGCGCGCTTCTGGAAGATCGCCGACTCAGACGCTCGCGGAACGCAGGAGCGCGAGAAGGTCCTCTCGACGGGCCCGGACCCCGCGAATGCCTGCCGCGACGCACTCGCGCCGGGCGTCGAAGTCCAGGGTGTCGATGGTGCGCCGGAACGAGGGCCGGATCACGAGGTCGGCTTCCTCGAAGCGAAGGTGAGCGTGCGTCAGCTGGCAGATCTCGACGGCTCGGAGAAGGGCCTCGAAGCCGGTCTTCGGGTCGTGCCGTTGCAGGGACTGGCCGGGGTCGACGGCGACCACCACCGGACAACCGAAGCCTCGGGCGACGTCGACGGGAGCGAGGTCGGCCGAGGCGCCGTCGGCGAGCAGCGCGTCGCCACGCGGCTGAGGCGGAAGGACGCCGGGGATGGCCGCGCTGGCATAGAGGGCGCCGGCCGCATCTCCGGCCTCGAGGACCACGCGCCCTCCGGATCGGAGATCCGTGGCGACAACGGCCACCGGTGCCCGACCGTCTTCCAGACGGCCGCCCCGGGTGAGGTCCTTCAGCGCGGCTTCGCCGGCCGGAACCGCCGGGGCTCCGACCCCCCATCCCACGAACATGTCCCAGCCGGCCCGCGCCAGTCCGGACCACTCCCGGAGACGGTCCAGGGCCCCGGGCCGCTCACCCGGAAGCGAGCCGAGGGGACGGGGAAACCCACTCGTCTCCATGGCCACGAGGGCCCTGTACCAGTCCTCCCGGAGCGCCCATGTGGCGGCCACCACCGCGCCCATCGAGACGCCGACCAGGCCGGCCGGGACGAGCCCCAGGGATTCGAGGCCGCGCAGCACGCCCACGTGGGCGAACCCCCTCGCTCCCCCGCCCCCGAGAACCAACGCAAAGGAGCCTTGCCCAGCGGAAGTGGGTGGCGAAAGATCGGGCGGCTCTAGGCGTTGCTGCTCCACGGTCGAAAACGGGAGCAAGACCCGCACCAGGAGCACGGGACCTCCGGAAGCGCCTCGCGCGGATCCGTGCAATCCTCCCGGGAGGCGACCGCAGCGCTCCTCTGGATGGTCGGCCGGGTGTCTCTTCGCGGCGAGCTGCCCCGACTCGACCTCGCAGTCTCGCGAGTCGGGGGCGCCTGGCGGCCTCGCGCTTCTGCGAGGATCGACTCTGATCACGCACCGAGGTGCCGGTCCGTCCTCGTTGCGTGAGAAGACCCAGGAGATGGCCCGGTCCTTGCGTCGGACCGTGAGTGAGCCCATGAGTCACGGCGACACCCGCCGTGGTCCTGCCCGGAGAGGAGAACCGAGATGAGCGGAATCGTCGCCCTCGCCCTGATGCTCGCCTTCTGGTGGATGCTGGTGACGGCCTCCAGGAGTCGACCTGCCGCCCCACCTCCGAGGCGCCAGCTTCCCGCATCCGAGCGCCCCGCCGGGCTCGACGAGGTCCTCGACGACCCCGCGGGAAGCGAGCAGGACGGAGTCTTGATCTTCAGCGGAAGACTTCGAGTGGCGGCAAGAGTCGCGTACGAGCGTCTCCAGGAGCTGGCTCCCCTGGGAACCGTGCCCTTGCTGCAGGAGGGGGAGGAGGGGGCCGTCTCGGTGATTCTCGCTCCCGCCGAGCGAATCCACGGACCCGCCCCCGCACCGACCCGGCCTGCCCTTCACTGGCTGCTGTTCGGGCTGACCCTTCTCACCACCACCTGGGCCGGCTCGCTGCACCATGGGGCGACGACCCTCGATCTCGCCGAGGTGCTACGCACGGGGTTGCCCTACTCCGCGGGGCTGATGGCGATTCTCGGAATCCACGAGCTGGGCCACTTCTTCGCCGCCCGGGCCCACCGGATGGACGTGACGCCACCCTACTTCATCCCCGTGCCGTTCGCTCTGGGGACCTTCGGCGCCTTCATTCGCATCCGCTCCCGACCGAAGGACCGGAAGGCACTCTTCGACATGGCGGTGGCAGGCCCTCTCGCCGGCCTGGCCGTCGCGGTTCCCGCGCTGCTCGTCGGCCTGCAGAGCTCGGAGATCGTGGCGGCTCCGGCGGGCGGGACCGCAGACCCGTTCTCGGCCGGGACTTCGGTGGGTTCGTCGATCCTCTTCGCGGCCCTGGCCAAGCTCTCCCTCGGCCCGGCTCTCGAGGCCGGTCACATCCTCCGCCTGAGCCCTCTCGCGTTTGCCGGCTGGCTCGGGCTGCTCGTCACCGCCCTCAATCTGCTGCCGATCGGCCAGCTGGACGGAGGACACGTGACCCGTGCGCTTCTCGGTCACAGGGCGGGCAGCTCGCTGGGTACCGTCGCCATGTGGTCGCTCCTTCTCCTGGCCTTCTTCGTCTGGCCGGGGCTGCTCTTCTGGGCGGTGCTCGTCTTCTTCCTGGCTGGCCGAGGCGCGCCACCGCTCGAGGACGTCACGCCCCTCGAGCCGGGTCGACGCCTGGTCGGTTTTGCGACCCTGGGTCTCTTGATCCTTCTGTTGCTTCCCCTGCCGCATTCGCTCTGGGCCGGCTTCGGAATCCACTGCCCGTACCTGTGACCGGGCCTCCTCGCCTCGGCGGGGAGTCGCTCAGGCTGCTCGCCCTCAGCCGCCGGTGCGTTCGACCGCTGTCCGACGACGACAGCGGCACCAGGTGCATGCACAGGACATCGAACCGCACTCGTCGGACTCCCTTGTCGGGAAGGAGCGCTCTCTCAGCAAAGGGTAGAGAAGTCGGGTCTTCCAGGAAGGAGTGCACCGGCGTCGGAGCCACGACCGGGGCTCCGACGCCGCGGAGAACGACCTGACCAGCAGGCGATAGCCCCGGTCCGCGAAGAGGGCGTAGAGAGCCCGGTTGACGGCGCCGGCTCGCATCAGACCGCCGAGGCTCCCCTTCCACAGACCGTCGTAGGCTTCCAGGTCGCCCTCCAGCCAGGCACGAGCGGCGAGATGTCCAGAGAGAAGGGCGTAGCGCATGCCGAAACCCCACAAGGGATCCTGGAATCCGGCCGCCTCACCCGCAACCAGGAGATTGCCCCGCACGGCAGTTGCGGGGAGTCGGAAGCCTCCGGCACCGCCGAAGGGCCGTTCGTCCTCCCATCGCAGCCCGACGCGCTCACGAAAGAGCTCGACGGCCCGCTGGAGGTAGAGCTTCTCGCGATGAAAGTCCCGGAAGAGGCAAACCGCGAGAGTTCCGCGACCGTTCCAGGCCAACAGGTACGCGTAGCCGCCGGGAGCGATGTCCTCACCGAGAGCAGCCCATGCGCCGTCGTCCAGCTCGGTGTCGAAGGTGTACCCGACCGCGACGACGTCGGTCCGCCGCGGTCCGTGCGCCACGATCCCTCCTCCGGGTAGACTTTCGACGGGGTCCCGGAAGCGCACCTCGACGCCGGCCTCCCGGGCCTGAGCGAGAAGCGCCTGGTCGAGGGTGCCGGGGCCCGGACCGCGTCGCACCAGGTAGTAGAACGGTTGCTCGGACCGGAGCCGATGCCCGACCCCGTCCGGACCGAAGACGACCTGCTCACGGAAGGGCGCGTGGTCGAAGCAAGGCTCGATCCCCGCCGAGGTCAGTTCCTGGAGCACGTCGCGGTCGGTGGTCCAGTTCTCCAGCCCCTGGAAGTCTCCGTGGAAGCGGCTCCCGACCCGGGCGGCCTTCTCGTGGACCACGACCTCGAGCCCGGACCGGGCCGCCGTGATGGCGGCGGCGAGGCCCGCTGGACCCGCCCCGACGACATCGAGTTGGCTCGATCCATCCACGGGCCCCGCTCGGCGCCTCTTCACGCGGTCTTGCCTCGCTTCCTCGGCGTCCTTGGTGTCCCCTGGTCGAGGTCGCCAGCTCGATCCTGGACTCTTCCGGGGCCTCTCAGGGCAGCGAGCAGGTCGAGGAGCTGCTGTTCGCCGATCTCGCCGCGGGCGTAGCGGGCGCGGAGGATCTCTTCCAGAGACTCTGCCCCGGACCGCAGCTCTCCGATCCAGAGCGCCAGAAGAGCACCGACCACCAGGACGAGGAAGAGGAGGCCTGGCCCGTTCATCTCGGTCGATCTCTCGGTTCACCGGGAAGGGAGCCTCAACCGCCCGGATGGTGGGCCGAGTGATCGTCGCCCTCCGTCGCCGCTCCGTCGTCTCCGCTTCCCATCATCTTGTCCATCATCGGACATCCCTCCGACGATCCTTCGCCCATCATCGCGCCCATGTGCTCCATCATGGCGCCCATCATCGGGCACGGAGAGCCGGCCATCATGCCTCCGGCAGCGGTGCGGTCCGCCACCAGCTCCGCCAGGAGCGTCTCGATCGCCTCGAGCTTGGCGTTTCCACTCGCGGAACGGACGGACTCCATCAGGCTCTCGAGCCTCTCGGACTCGGCCTGATTCTTCTCCATCATCTGGTGATGATGGGACATCATTGCTCGGCAGTGGTCCATCATCGAACCCTCCTGGCCGCCCGTGTCCTCCGCCATGGTCTGTCCCGTGGCGTGGTGATGGGCGTGAGGATCGGGCTCCGGCTCGTCGCCGCTCGCCAGAGCGGGCACTGCCACGAGGACCATGGTGAAAAGGGCGACCGGGGCGAGGTTCGAGACGAACGGCTTCTGGCAGGATCGATGAAGATTGGTCATGGGTTCTCCTTTGTCTCGTCGGTTTCGTGTTCGCCAGATCCTCGACGTGGATCGAGAACGAAGCGTCGGTGAAAGAAGTTGTGAAGGGGTACGAAGAGGAGCCCGGCGTAAGCGCCGTACAGGAAGCTCTCGACCAACCCGAGGAGGAAGGGCCCGAGCTCCAACCAGCGGAACCCGGGCAGGACCTGCTCGAGCAGCTGGTGCATGTGAAGCGACCCGGGGGTCACGAGACCCCACAGGACGCAGAGCAGGTAGGTGACGGTGGCCCAGATGCCGAGAGCCCAGGTCCAGACCCTGAGATCGAGCTTTCTCAACGCCCTTCCCTCTGCCGCTCGGTCTCGGAACCAGGAACAAGGGCCCTCGCGCCGGAACCGGACGTCCGGCTCTCGGGCTCACCGTGCTCGCGACCGCCGTGGCCGTGGCCGAAGAAGTGCATCCCGATGCAGAGAAGCAGCACCAGGAGAAAGAACCAGTTCTCGAAGAGAATGCTCACGCCGTGTCTCCTTTCGTCATTCCAGCGCCCCGCGGCTCGGAGCTCCACGAGACCCTGCAAGCGCGCTGAGCCCGAAGTCGCAGGTGATCAACCACCAGTGGCTCCTCCCGCGGGCGAGGGAGCGGGCCAACGAGGGAGGAATGCCGGGACCCGCTCCATGTACTCCCGGTACTCGGCGCCGAGCTCCGCGAGCGCCTCCTTCTCCTCGCGCCGAGCCAGTCTGGTGTAGACGGCGACCAAGACCGGGAACATCACCAGCGTCGGAAGAGTCGGCCACTGCAGGAGGAAAGCGAACATCACGAGCACGAAGGCGACGTACTGCGGATGCCGAACGTGGGCGTAGGGCCCTGCCTGGGCCAGTCGGCCCTCTCTCTGCGCCGGATGCAGGACGTTCCAGGCGGAGGCCAGCAGGACGAAGCCGGCGAGAATGAGGAGGTTGCTGAGGAGATGAAGCGGGTCCGAGTGGGGGTCTCCCTCCCAGCCGAAGAGAGTCCGCCAGAGGTGACCGGACTCGTGGGACAGGATGTCCGCCTGCGGGAAGCGCTCGGTCAGCCATCCCGAAAGAAGGTAGATGGTCAGCGGGAACCCGTACATCTCGGTGAACAGCGCCACCACGAAAGCCGAGAAGGCGCCGAGGCTCCTCCAGTCTCGGCTCGTCTTGGGGCGAGTGAAGCTGAACGCGAAGACGATGAAGATGGCGGAATGGATGAGGACCAGGGCCCAGAGCCCGTAGGCGGGTGAAGAGGTCGTCTCGTTCATGGGTGGAGCTCGAGTCGGAGATCAGGATTGTCGGTCGGCGAGCTCGGAGTGGGCCCCGGAGCGTGCGCTCTCGCATCGAGGTTCATCGCGAGCGGGAGGGGGGAGTGGGCCTCCTCGACCTCGCGAGGACGCGAGCGGTGCGCCTCGTCCGGGGCCCGGTGATCGTTCATCCGGTCGAGCTCCCCGCCCTTCGATCCGCGCGGTGCAGGAAGACGTTGTAGAGGGGGACCCAGACCAGGGCGAAGTACCAGCCGTAGGCGTAGCTCTCGACGAGGCCGAGGACGAAGCTGCCAAGGTTCAACCCGGTGAATCCCGGAAGGAACGGCTTCCACGCCTCGTACATCGCGTACTTCGGAAGCGCCAGGTCGAATCCGACGCACAGCACGAAGCTGATCGCCAGGAGAAGGCTGGTGGCGTGGCCGACGGCCGAGAGTGAGAGTCCGTTGCGCATGGTCATGTCTCCTTTCGCTCGGGGGCGATGGCTGATTCCGTGATCCCGAACATTTCGGGGTGTTCCTCGAAGCGCTCCAGGCAACTCCGCGAGCAGAAGCGCAGAGTCCTTGCGCCGTGTTCCTTCGACAGGCCTTCGCCGGGCGCGACCGTCATCCCACAGACCGGATCACGGTCGACGCCAGCTCGCTCCCCGCTGGCGCCGGATTCCCGCAGACCCCGGACCATCCGGCCGCCGCAGCCCCAGCTCATCAGCAGGAAGAACACCAAGGCGAAGACGATCAGCGTCGCGATCAGCTCCATCGTGCGCTCCTTTCGTTCGTTTCCGAGCGTGGGGCAGCCGGATGCAACGGGCAGCCCTCGCGATCTCCGCCGCAGTCGTCGTGACAGGTTCCGCAGCCTCCCCGCAGCGGGCCCGCCCAGACCTGGACGGCGGCCCAGCCGAGACAGAGAAGCCCCAGAACGACCGCGGCGGCCAGGTACGTCAGCATCGGGTCACCTCCGCGGACGGTCTTCCCTTGCCGAGCGCATCCTCGATGCGAGTCTTCAGGTCGACCAGCGCTTCTGGGCCGGGGCTGCGATCCTCGGCGAGCAGTGAGAGGTAGACGGTCAAAGCCAGAGACTCGGCCGCCTCGGGAGACCGGTCGCCCCGGAGCTCCTCGAGCTGCTCGCGGAGGCGGAGATAGAGGTCGCCGAGCACCCGGGCTTCCGCGGCGGCGAACGGTGGACCCGCGACGAGCTCGCTCACCGCGGCGAGCAGCCGCCGTGCCGTGTCGTCGATGTCGGTCTTGGTCATCCTGATGCCTCGTCGTTCGCTCCGTCTGGACCTACGAAG
>JAGQSE010000288.1:0-6254 GCA_020439725.1 Acidobacteriota bacterium | reverse complement strand
GTCGCCGACCTCGCTCGCGTCCGGCGACGCGACACCTCGGACGAGCCTGTACGTTCCATCGACCGTGAGGCTTTCCCGACCGATGTCGCTGCCGCCGAGTCCTCTCGTTCCTGCGAGCTTGCCCGGACGCTGGCGCTCGCACGCTTGCAAGAGCTCGCCCTGGATCGCTCGAAGGTCGGTCTCGTTCACCGTGGAACGGTTCTTGCGACCCAGGTACATCGTGGGGAGGAACACCATGGAGACGAGACGCATTCGGCCCGGAGGATCCTCGATGACCCCGTACGACAAGAATGAGCTGTCTCACGGAGCGGGGGGGGCTCGGTGACCGGGCTCGCCTACGGCAGTGCGCCGTGTCGGTGCCGTCTCCCGGAACATGCTCCCCGGCTCGTCGTCGTCACCGGAGGCCCGGGAGCGGGCAAGACCGCGATCCTGGAGCTGGCCCGGCGCTCCTTTTGCGAGCACGTCGCGATCCTGCCCGAGGCGGCGAGCATCGTCTTCGGCGGCGGCTTTCCCCGCCACGCGGGGCTCGCCGCCCGGCGGGCGGCCCAGCGGGCGATCTATCACGTGCAACGGGAGGTCGAGAACGTCGTCCTCGAGGAACGCCGGGTCGCGGTCGCGCTGTGCGACCGGGGGACCGTCGACGGCCTGGGCTACTGGCCGGACGAGGCCGACGAGCTGTGGCACCAGGTGGGAACAGACGTCGAGCGCGAGCTCGCGCGTTACGGTCTCGTCCTCCACCTCGAGACGCCGACGGCGGACGACGGCTACGTGAACGATCCGCTTCGAATCGAAACCGCCGAGGAGGCGAGACGACTCGACCGGCGTATCGCCCTCGCGTGGTCGCGACATCCGCGGCGAGTGGCTCTTCCGAGCCAGCACGACTTCACACGGAAAGCCCTGGCTGCACTCGGTGAGATCCGAGCCGCCCTGCCGCCCTGTTGCTCGGCCCACGACCTCCGTGTCGGAGAGGAGAGAGAACGATGATCCCCGAACACTATGTCTGGCTCGTCTGGTCCCTGGCGTTTCTCGTGCCCTGGGCCGTCCTCTGGCTCTTCTTCCCGGAGCATCGCCGTCCCATGTTGTGGGCGAGCCTCTTCACGGCTCCCTTCGGGCTCACGGAGCCCCTCTTCGTCCCCGAGTACTGGAACCCCCCGAGTCTGTTCGACCTCGCTCAAAGAACGGGCTTCGACATCGAGAGTTTGATTTTCTGCTTCGGGATCGGCGGGGTCGGCGCGGTCCTCGTCAACGTGGCGACCCGTCACCGGACCGAACCGCTCTCACCCGCCGAACGACACGCACCCAGGCACCGCTTCCACCGCTGGGCGCTGGCTTCGCCCTTCCTGGCCTTCCCGTTTCTCTGGGTCTTGCCCTGGAACGCGATCTACGCCGGGATCGCGGCGATGTTCGTCGGCATGGTCGCGACCGTGGCGTGCCGCCCCGACCTCTCTCGCAACAGCGTCCTCGGAGCGGGGATCTTCGTCGCCTACTACCTGGTCTTCCTCGTGGGGCTCGAGGTCACCTCCCCCGGCTACATCACGCGAGTGTGGAACCTCGACGTCCTGAGCGGCTTCACCCTCTTCAGCTTTCCCGTCGAGGAGCTGCTCTTCGCCGCCGGGTTCGGCGGCTACTGGGCCGGAGTCTACGAACACTACACCTGGCACCGGTCGGAGCGCCCGATCTGAGCACTGCAGGCGGTCGGAGTGGGCTGCCCTGGGCGCTACGACCCAGGGTCGTCGTCGGTCAGCGACGCCTGTCCCGGAACGTGGTCCAGAGCAGCCATGCGAGCAGTAGAACGGCTGGCGTTCCCAGAGCCCACCAAAGAATGAGTCCGACCTGATGATCCATCGTCATGATCCGTTTCCTTCCGGAACCCGCGTCGTCCGTCAGATGGGCTCCGATGGTACTGATCAGCAAGACGCATTCCAGGCGAGCGGAACCGCTCGTGCCGCTCCCCGTCCGCCGCGCGAAGCGCGTTCGACGCCAGAAGTCGGTGGTAGGACGGCGAAGGCTCGCGGGACTGCGAGGAGGCCCCGCCGAATCCCTGGCCGATCCGCGAGTCGGGACGCTCTTCGCCGAAGGGATCCCCCGGCCTCAAGCGTCGATGTTCAGGTCCTTCAGCCGGCGGTAGAGGGTCGAAGGGTTGACCCCGAGGCGGCGGGCCGCCTCCTCGCGGTTCCCTCCAGTGGCCCGGAGGACCTGGCGGATGTGCTGGGCCTCGTAGGCATGGACCGCCGTACGCAGGTCGTCGGTGTCCTCGCCGGCGCCCACGCGGCCGGCGAGATCGGCCGGCAGGTCCCCCAGGCCCAGCTCCTCCTCCTCGGCAAGCAGCATCGCCCGCTCGAGGACGTTCTCCAGCTCTCGGACGTTCCCCTTCCAGGGTGCGCTCATCACAGCCTGCATCGCTGCACGGTCGAGTCCCCGAACCCGGCGACCGAGCTTGCGCGACAGCTTCCGCAGCAGGTGCTCGACGAGCGGCGGAATGTCGCCCCGGCGTTCCCGCAAAGGGGGCATCCGGATCTCGATGACCTTGAGGCGATAGTACAGATCCTCACGGAAGTGCCCCCCCTCGATCTCCCGTTCCAGGTCCCGGTTGGTCGCCGCCACGATCCGCACGTCCACCTTCACCGATCGAGTCGCGCCGACCGGCAGGATTTCGCCGCCCTCGAGGACCCGGAGCAGCTTCGGCTGGAGCTCCAGCGGTAGCTCGCCGATCTCGTCGAGGAAGAGGGTGCCCCGATCCGCTAGCTCGAAGTGGCCGGTTCGCTCCCGAACCGCACCGGTGAAAGCGCCCTTCGCGTGCCCGAAAAGCTCGCTCTCGACCAGCTCTCGGGGCAGCGCTGAGCAGTTGACGGCGACGAACGGTCGATCCGGCCCCCGACCCTGCTCGTGGAGGGATCGGGCCGCCAGCTCCTTGCCGGTGCCGCTCTCCCCGGTGACGAGCACCGTCGACGCCGCCGGCGCGATGCGCTCGATCAGGGTCCGGATCCTCCGCATCAGCTCGCTCTCGCCGACGAGAGTCGTCCCCGGCGACGCCTCGGCAGCGACCCGCCGCAGATAGCGAACCTCGCGGCGCAGACGCAGCTCCTCTGTGCACCGCTCGATCTTGCGCAGCAACTCGTCGGGTTCGAGCGGCTTGAGGAGGAAGTCGAGCGCTCCCTTGCGGAACGCGTCGACCGCGGTGTCCATCGTGCCGAAGGCGGTGACGATGAGGATTGCCGCTTCGGGACAGAGGGCGGACAGTCGTTCGGTGACTTCGACCCCGTTCATCCCCGGCATCTGCAGATCACAGAGGACCACGTCCGGAGGCTCCTCGCCGGCGAGGCGCAGGCCCTCGTCGCCGTCGGCGGCGGTCCGGCAGCTGTACCCTTCCTCCCGGAGCAAGCTCGCCAGATCCTCACGGAAGACCTCCTCGTCGTCGATGATCAGGATGCGGTTCATGGGACACCTCCCGTAGGGAGCACGAGAACGAAGCAGGCTCCGCCCTCTGCCCGGTTCTCCGCTTCGATGCGCCCTCCGTGGGCGCTGGCGAAGCCGGAGGAGATCGACAGGCCCAGGCCCGTGCCGTGGTCCTTCGTCGAGTAGAAGGGCTCGAAGAGGTGCTCCCGAGCCGAGTCGTCGATTCCCGGCCCCTCGTCTTCGACGCTCAGGCGGAGCTCCCCGCCTGCCTGCTCGGTCCGGACTCTCACCCTCCCCGCCCCGGACATCGATTCGACCGCGTTGAGCAAGAGGTTGAGGAGGATCTGGCCCACCTGGTCGCGAACCGCGTGGATCGACACTCTCTCGACCTCGATGTCGAAACGGATGTCAGCCGCCCGCGGATCCAGCTCGACCATGCCGACGGTCTCCTCGACGAGCTCCCGGATACTCCAAAGTGCCCGGTCTCGGCGCACTTTCCCGAACTGGGAGATTCCGCGCAGGATGCGGGAGATCCGGTCGATCTGGTTGCGCAGCACCTGGACGCTCTGTGCCTGGAACTCCGCATCCCCCGCACGGCGCTCCAGCAGCCGGAGGCGCGTCGACATCGAGGCCAGGGGGTTGCCGATTTCGTGGGCCATCCCCGCCGCCAGTCGGCCGAGAACCGAGAGCTTCCCGGACCGAATCGCCTCCTCCTCCAGGGCCTTTCGGCCGGTGATGTCTTCGAGGACCTCGACGACCTGGATGACCTCCCCACTCGAAGTGCGGAGCGGTGTCGCCGTGTGACGAAAGTAGCGGGAGCTGCCGCCGGGGACGGTCCTCCGGCGCTCGGCGGTCGTAGCGCGCCCGGTCGCGAAGACCTCTCGGACGACGCAGGTCTCGCACCTCCCTTCACCTGGCTCGACGAGGGGGCAGAGGGCGTCTGGTCCGGGCTGTGACCAGGCCAACCACTCGGCGGCTCTCCCACTCAGCCAGCGGAGTGTCGGGCCGGACGTGGCGAGCATCATGCCCACTCCGGCCGCATCGACGACGGCTTCCAGCCGCTCGCGAGCGAGATGGGAGGCTTCGGCCGCAGCCTCGAGGGTCCACCTTTGTCGTCCGGCGAGACCGCCGACGACCAGACCGATGACCCAGAGACTGAAGACCTCACCCAACTGGTTCAGGTTCTCGAGGGTCTGCCCGGACCAACGCTCCGCGACGAAGGGCAGATAGACGGCGGTGGTCGCCGCCGCCGCCAGGGCTCCTCCCCGCAGCCCGAACCAGATTCCCGCCAGCACGACCGGGACCATGAAGAGCTTGCGCAGCGACACGTGCACGAGATGAAGGACCGGACTGCCCATCGGCGTCGACCAATGGAGGAAGGCGATTCCGAGGACCAGGGCTCCGATGACGGCCCAGCGCAGCCCGGATCCTCCTCCGCCGCTTCCGCGCCGGCGTGCTCCCTGCAATCCCGCTCCCCGGGGAACCTCCGAGGAAGGCATCGGGAAGCCGGCCGGGCCGGCCTCCGCGGGAGAGAGCCACGGCGACCGCTCGCCCTGGCCGTCGTCCCGAGCAGGAGCGGAAAGCGCTTCGTTCACCCGTCGACGATTTCCCCGCAACCGGCCATCATCTGCCCGAAGTACGGGTTGCCGATCGAATCGCCCTCCGGCTGCAACCACGACTGCTTCTTCATCGGACAGTAAGCGACGACCGGACCGCCGCCGGCGGCCTGCCTCCACCGGACCAGGGGCTTCGTGAGCTCGTAGAAGGCGCCGCGGATCGCTTCGATCCCCTCGGCCTTCTCGAGCTTCTTCGCCGCCTCGATCGCCTCGGGCAGCAGGCCTTCGACCTCGGCGAGTTTCTCGGCGGGCACGCCGGCCGTTTCGGCCGAGAGGTCCGCGCGGAGAGTCTCGAGCGCCTCGCGGAGCGTCTTCCCGGACTCGGCGATGCCGTCGGTCGAGTCCTGGACCAGCTGCACGCGGATCGTCTCGTAGTGCGGCATCAGGGCGTCGAGTCCGTCAGCGGCGCTCGCCGCCGAGGCGGTCAGGGCCGTCACCAGGAGCACGCTGGCGAGGGAGAGGAGAGTGGTCTTCGTTCTACGCATGTTCGGTTCCTCCGTGGGGAGTGTCAGTCTCGCGGTCCGACCGCGAGGGGTTCTCGTCAGGGTTCGGCGGAACGGAGTCCGCCCCGTCCGCTTCCGGTTCGGAAGCGGCTCCGGTCGCCTCGGGAAGCTCCGCGGAGCGTCCGTCGGGGAAGAGGGGTCCTCGGCGCAGCCCGATCGACCGCCAGATGAAGTAGATCGCCGGGAAGACGGCCAGCTCTCCCACGAACGAGGTGAAGAGGCCGCCGACCATCGGGGCGGCGATCCGTTTCATCACGTCGGCGCCCGTCCCGGTGGCCCAGAGGATGGGCACCAGGGCGAGGAAGGTGGTGACGACCGCCATCGTCTTCGGACGGATCCGCTTGACGGCGCCATGCTCGACGGCGTCGGCCAGGTCCGTGACCGAGACCATCTTCCCGGCGGCCCGCCACCGCTCCCAGGCGATGTCCAGGTAGAGGAGCATCACGACACCGGTCTCGGCCGCGAGGCCCGCCAGCGCGATCAGTCCGACCCAGACGGCGATCGACCAGTTGTAGCCGAGCCAGTAGAGCAGCCAGACCGAGCCGACGACCGCGAATGGCACGGCGACCAGCACGATCCCGGTCTTGATGATCGAGCGGGTGTTGAGATAGAGGATGAAGAAGATCAGGAAGAGGGTCACCGGGACGATGAGCAGCAGCCGGGCCCGCGCCCGCTGCATGTACTCGTATTGGCCCGACCAGAAGATGGTGTACCCGGCGGGCAGCTCGACCTCCTCGGC
>JAGQSE010000287.1 GCA_020439725.1 Acidobacteriota bacterium | reverse complement strand
GGAGCCTCGCTCCGGACCAGCGGTGCGCGAGGGTCGCCTCTTCGGCGGCGGTGGAACCGTCCGGGCCGAGGAACGCGGCGTGGCACAGGCCGCGACCGGTGGCGGCGACGAGCATCGGGCCGAAGGGGCTCGGGTGGACGCCCCAGGCGATGTCGAGACCCTCGCCACGGCGTTTGAACTCGCCGGGAGTCATCGCCTCGAGGTTGACGAAGTGGTCGTGGAGCCGGCCCGGACCCGAGAGGCCGCTGTCGAGGGCGGCGTCGAGGACGCTGGCGTCGCCCTCGAGCAGGGTCTTGGCGTGCTCGACGGTGAGCAGCTGGAGAAAGCGCTTGGGGCTGACCCCGGCCCAGCGGCGGAACAGCCGCTGGAAGTGATAGGGGCTCAAGCCCGTGGCGGCGGCGACCTCCGAGAGCTCCGGCTGCTGTGGTAGCTCGCGGTCGAGGAAGGCGATGGCAGCTTCGACGCGGCGGTAGTCGTCGCCGGCGGAGCCGAGAAGCGGGGCGGTCGGTGTGTTGATCATGGTCGCAGCTTAGGGCCCGCGGTCAACCGTCTCCACCCGGTTCTTGCGCAGCTCTCGTCCTGCGCACGATTTGGACCGGCCCAGGCCGAGCCCGGGCTCAGGCCGGGTAGGGGTAGCCGCCGGCGAGGGCCTGGGCCAGCGTCTCGTCGTGGCCGTAGATGTCGTCGAAGAACGAGACTCCGCCGTCGGCGGAGGCGACGGCGGTGCCATAGACGATGAGCACGGGGATCGGCGCCGTCAAGTTGACCTGGATCGTCGTGTCGCCGTTCATCGCCGAGCGGATGCGCTCCGGCGGCCAATCGCTCCGGTCCTTGAGCACCCAGCGAGCCAGTTCCTCGGGGCGTTCGAGACGGATGCAGCCGTGGCTGAAGTCGCGCCGCGAGCGGCTGAAAAGGCTCTGTGCCGGCGTGCCGTGGAGGTAGACGTCGTGTTCGTTGGGGAAGATGAACTTCACCCGCCCCAGCGAGTTGTCGGCGCCGGGCCGCTGGCGGAGGGTCAGCCGGCCCGAGCGCAAACCCTGGAGAGCCTCCTCGTCGATGTCGGTCACCAGCGAGCCGTCGGGTGCCACGACGTCGTAGCCGTTGGCCGCCGGGTAGGCCGGGTCGGCGTTGATCTTGGGCATCAGCTCGCGCCGCTGGATGCTGAACGGCACGGTCCAGGTGGGGCGGAAGACCAGGTATTTGAGCTCGGCGGCGAAGATCGGCGTTTCGTGGTGGTAGGCCTCGCCGACCACCACGTTCATGGTCAGCTCCGCCTCGTCGTCGGGTCCGTAGGCGCGCAGCACGAACTCCGGGACGTTGACCACGATGGGCGGGCGCGGATACTCGAAGGGCGCCCAGCGCCAGCGTTCGAGGGTCCACTGGATCTGCTCGACCCGATGGGCCAGCGGCGTGTTGAGCGCGCGGAAGGTCTTGGGGCCCAGCTTGCCGTCGGTGCCCAGCCCATGGCGTGCCTGGAAGCGCTGGACCCCTTCGACCAGGACCCCGTCGTAAAGCCCCGGCGTCACCGTCTCGGCCGCCGTGGGCTCGAGGTCGCCGAGACGCACGAGGCGGTGTGCCAGCGCCTCGGAGGCGGGGTAGGGCGAGCCGGGCTCGAGCCGCTCGACCTCCGGAAGGGGCTCGTCCTCGCCCTCCGCGGCGAGCTCGCGGTAGTGCACCAGCGCCCGCTTGAGGGCCTTGTAGCCCTCGAAGGGTGGTTCGACGCTTTCGAGCAGTGCACGTGGATCGTCCGCCACGACGAGTTTTTCGAGCAGGGCCGGCAGGTCGTACTTCTTGGCCTCGACGTCGAGACCGAAGCTCAAGTTGCGGGGATTGATGCGCCCGATGTGCAGGTCCGAGATGCAACGCATCACCGAGATGGTGAGCGCCAGGTCGAAGAGCGCCAGCTCCGAAGGCGCCGGTCGGGTGCTGGCGTCGAGGGCGCGGACCCGGTCGTTCCAGCGCGAGCCGTCGTAGTCCTCGGAGTGGAGCCCCCGGTCGTCGGCTTCGCGCAGGAAGGCGATGGCGGTGCGGGCTTGGGCGGTCACCCTGCCGCCGCGAGACCAGGCGGGCTCGAGCTCCCGGCCCTCGTAAAAGCGCTGGACATGGCCGCGGTAGTCACGGAAGTCGGGCCATACCAGGTCCGGGTGCACCCCTTCCTCGAGAATGCGCGCGAAGGCTCCGCCGAGAGCGATCTCCGCGGCTTCCTCGGTGGAGCGAGCCGCGGTCATCGTCGGCTGGCTGGCGGCCGGTTCCTGCGCTGGAGCCGAATCGCGGCCGCACGCCGTCCCCGACACCAGCCACAGACACAGCACCACGGCCGGAGCCGCGCCCCGGCAACGGGTCGACCTGCGATGGTTCATGGCCGTGAATGTATCAGTGCGAATGCGGGGCGCGAAACGTCGCCCCGACCTCGCGGCCGGCGGTGCCGGAGCTCAGTAGTAGATCGTCGCCAGCCGGTCGCGGTACTCGTCGGCGAGGGGATGGCGCGCGCCGATGAGCTCGAAGACCGTGAGCATCGCCCTGCGGCCGGCCTGGTCGTTCCAGCCACGGTCCTGGCGCGCTACGGCGAGGAAGTGCTCGAGGGCGGCCCGGGGGTCGCCCGCCGCGACCGCGTGCCCCCCCAGCGCGTAGCGGGCCTCGATGTCGGCGGGATCCCGGGACAGCCGCTCGCGGCAGCTGGCGACGTCTCCGACCTCGAGGGCCTGTCGCACCAGGTCGAGGGCCTTGAGCAACGCCTGTGCGGCCTCGAACTCGTCGTCGCTGGCGGGGATGGCGCCGGCGTGACGCTCGACGGCCTCCGGGTCGCCGGCGGCCAGCGCCGCCCGCGCGGCCCCCAGGTGCGCACCGCTGTGCCCGCTGTCGAGAAGCAGGGCCCGGTCCAGGAGCTCCCGAGCCACCGTGGTCTCACCGGTATCGAGCCGGGCCAGGGCTTCGGCCACCAGCTGGTCGGCGGGAGTCGGGCAGTGGGGCCTCAGGAAGGCGCGGACGTGAGCTTCGGGCAGCGCCCCTACGAAGCGGTCGACGACCTCGCCGTGGCGGAACAGCTGAACGCTCGGGATCCCCTGCACGCGGTACCGCGCGGCGATCTCCTGGTTCTCGTCGCTGTTGACCTTGGCGAGGACCACGGCGCCGTCCAGCTCGAGGGTGATCCTCTCGAGCACCGGCCCCAGGCTGCGGCAGGGACCGCACCAAGGAGCCCAGAAATCCACCATCACCGGCACCTCGGCGGAACGCGCGAGGACGGTGGTCTCGAAGTCGGCGGTGGTGGCGTCGAAGATCAGGTCGGAACGGGTCTGGGTGCTCATGGAGCGAGTTTAGCAAGCTCAGCAGCCGCAGTCGTTGCGCGTGAAGTCGACGGCGCGGCCGTCGGGGCCGAGCTCGACGGTGCAGCACTCGTGAAGCGCCTCGCCGAGGAGGGCCCGAGCCCGCTGGACGCGGCTCTTGGCGCCGGACAGGGACAGACCGAGGAGCTCCGCCACTTCCTTCTGCGTCCTGCCCTCGAAATCGGCCAGGACCAGTGCGTCCCGGTAGAGCGCCGGCAGCTCGTCGGCCATGGGGCGGAGCCAGGAGAGGACCTCTTCGTGGACGCTGTGGCGACCGGCGAAGTCGGCGAACCCCGGCAGCTCGGCGGGGTCCTCGGCGGGGTCCAGGGCGTCGTCCAGGGTGACCTCGCCGCTCCGACGGCGGTCGCGATAGTAGTCGGCGATGGTGCGCCGCGCGATCGAGAAGACCCAGGCGGCGGCGCGCTCGCCATCGCGCAGCGAGGCGGCCTGTCGGTGCAGCCGGAGCAGGACGTCCTGGGCCACGTCGTCCGCGTCGCGGTCGGGAACCCGGCGGCCGACGAAGGCCCGGACGCCGGCGACGAAGGGACGCCAGGGGCTTCCCGGGTCGGCGGTGTCTCGGACCTCGTCCATGGGCTCCTCGTCGGCGAGGGCAGGTGCTCCTGCGGTCACGCGCTCTCCGCGACGCAGGAGCAGGGCTCGCGGCTCGAGTCTCCAGTCTGGCACGCCGCGGTGTGTTCGGTCTCGCAGCAGCCGTCCTCACAGCATCCATCGCTGCGGCCCGAGCCCTCGGCGCCATGGTAGGTCGCGGCTCGGCCCGAGGTGTAGAAGGCCTCCCAGCGGACCCCCTGGCCGTCCGCGACCCAGCTCTTGTCCGAGTGGTGGTAGCAGCAGGTGGTCTC
>JAGQSE010000286.1 GCA_020439725.1 Acidobacteriota bacterium | reverse complement strand
CCCCGTGCTGTCGCGCATCGCGGCACGGATCCATCACGCCCCCGAGGCCCCGGCCCTCGAGTGGCAAGACGAGAGCCTGAGCTACCGCGATCTCGGTCGGTGGGTCGAAGCGGTCCGCCGGCAGCTCGAAGACCGCGGCCTCGAGCCCGGTGACGGAGTGGCCGTTTGCCTGGAGCGGGGGCCGGCGCTGGTGGCTACGCTGCTCGGAGCTCTCGCGGCGGGTGGCTTCTACGTGCCCCTGGATCCCGACCATCCGGCACCCCGGCTCGCCGGCATGCTCGAGGACAGCGGTGCTCGCTTCCTGGTGATCGATCGCGACGGTGCGGCGGGCTCACTGCCGTCCGGGCCGGTGACCACGTTGGCGTCACCGGCTCGGCCCCCGGTGAGCACGGGCTCCGCCGACGACCTCGGGAGCCGGTCCTGGCTGGCCGCGAGGGAGGCTCCGCCGACCGATCAGCTGGCCTATGCGATCTTCACCTCCGNNTCCGGGTCGACGGGGCGGCCCAAGGCGGTGGGGATCCGCCACGGCGCCGTCGAGACCTTTTTCGATTGGGCCTCGACGGTGTTCACTCCGCTCGAGCTCGAGCGCACGCTGGCGGCGACGGCGGTGACCTTCGACCTTTCGGTATTCGAGCTCTTCCTGCCGCTCACCATGGGCTGCACGGTGGTGCTGGCGGAGTCCGTTCTGGACCTCCCGAAAACCGAGGTCTCGCTGCTCAATACGGTGCCGTCGGCCCTCGACGCGCTGCTCGAGCGTGATCTCCTGCCGGCCACAGTCCGGACGGTGAACCTGGCCGGCGAGGCATTGTCCCGCGACCTGGTGCGCCGGCTCTTCGCTCGGACGCCCGGGGTTCGATTGCTCAACCTCTACGGCCCTTCCGAGGATACGACCTACTCGACTTTCGCCGAGATCACGTCCGAAGCCGGCGGGCCGCCACCCATCGGCCGGCCCATCGCCGGCACCCGGGCGCGAGTCGTCAGCCGCCACGGCAGGCTTCAGCCCTTCGGTTTGGCGGGTGAGCTGTGGCTCGGCGGTGACGGGTTGGCCCGGGGGTATCTCGCGAGACCCGCCCGCACCGCCGCCGCCTTCATCCCGGACCCGTTTGCGACGACGCCGGGAGCGCGGGCGTACCGCACCGGGGACCTGGTGGTTCAGGACCCCGACGGCAGCCTGCGCTTCTTCGGCCGCGTCGATCACCAGGTGAAGATCCGTGGGTTCCGTATCGAGCTGGGAGAGATCGAGGCTGCGCTCGTCGCCCACGCCGGAGTGCGGGAAGCGGTGGTGGTAGGCCGCACCGGCCCGGGAGGGTTCCACAGCTTGGTGGCCTATGTCGTCGGTCCGGCGGCGGAAACCCCTCGCCACCTCGCCGAGCACCTCCGGGGCAGGCTTCCCGAGCCCATGATCCCGGCGGCTTGGGTGGCCCTCGATCGCCTACCCAGGACCAGCCACGGCAAGCTCGATCGAAGCGCCCTGCCGGTGCCCGAGGCCCGGGTCGAAGCTACCGGTGAAGGCCGGAAGGCGGCGGGGGAGGGCTATGAGGGCCTGGTGGCCAGTCTGTTCGAGGACGTCCTCGAGGTCTCCGAGGTCAGCGCCGACGACTCCTTCTTCGAGCTCGGGGGGCACTCGCTGCTGGCCACGCGGCTGGTGTCTCGGCTGAGCCGCATCTGCGAGGTGCCCCTCGGTCTCTCCGAGGTCTTCGAGCACTCGACGCCGAGGGCCCTGGCGCGGTTGGTGGCGGCCCGCCGTTTCAGCTCCGAAACCCCCGTGGTCACCGAGCTGCCGCCCCTCGCCGAGCCTGCGGTGCTGGCTCCGGGGCAGGAGCGGATGTGGCTCCACCAGCAGACGGACCCGAGGTCGCCGGTCTACAACCTCGCCGGCAGTCTCGACATCGAGGGACCTCTCGAAGCGCGGGCTCTGTCGCAGGGCCTCGGGGCCCTCGAACGGCGCCATCGGATCCTCCGCGCTCGCTTTGCCGAGACGGCGGGCACGCCGCGGATGCATACCGTCGACTTCGAGCCGCGGGCCTTGCCCTGCATCGACCTTTCGGGTCTTTCCGGGGAGCGGCCTGTGGAGGCGCTGGCCCGTCACTTCGCCGGCCGCGGTTTCGATCTCGCCGGGGACGCCCCCTTCCGGCGATGTCTCGTCCGCATCGCTCCCCGCGAGCATCGGCTCTTCCTCGTACTCCATCACCTGGTGGCCGACGGCGAGTCGCTGCGCCGCTTACTCTCCGAGCTCGAGACGTTGGTGGCCGGCGGCGAGCTCGAGCCGGTACCCGTTCACTTCGCCCAGGTGGCCGCCTGGCGCCGCGGCCTGTCGGCGCGTATGCCCGTAGCCGCGTCGCCTCCCGGCCGATCGGCGGGCGAGGGTGTCGAGCGCTTCGAGCTGCCCTGGGACCGGCTCGCGGGCGATGGCTCGGTGCTCGAAGGGGCCACCGTCCGGCGCCGGCTCGGAAAGGCCACCGGCGACGAGCTCCGGGCGCTGGCGAGGCGTCGCGGAGTCTCCCTGTTCATGGTGGTGACGGCGGTCTTCGCCGAGCTCCTGGCACGGCTCGGCTCCAGCCGCCAGGTACGGCTCGGGGCTCCGGTGTCCTGGCGTTTCACCGAGTTCCTCGAACCGGTGGTCGGTCCGCTGGTCGAAGTGACGCCGCTCGAGCTCGCCTGGAGCGGCGGCAGCTCGCCCGCCGAGCTCCTGACGGCGGTGCGGCAGCAGGTGCTTCGCGCCCTCGATCGTCTGCGTAGCGGCTCCCTCACCGCGCAACCGGCGCCGGAGCTCGTGGTGGCCCTCGAGCCCGCCTGGCCGACCCTGCGTCTGGTCGAGGCGACGGCGTCCTGCCGACCGGTCGCGACCGGGACGGCGAAGTTCGCGCTGTCGCTCAACGTGGAGGAAGAGGCCGGCGGCGGTCTTCAGCTCTCTCTCGAGTACCCGCGCCATCGACTGACCCGGACCACCGCGGAGCGCTGGCTGGCCGGTTGGCAGCGGCTGGCGGAAGGCTTTGCCGACGCCGAGGTCCTGGCCCAGCTGTCGACCCTGTCGCCGGCCGAGCGTCAGCAGCTCCAGGTGGAATGGAACGACACCGACTCGGCACTGGGGCCGGAGGTGGTCGACGAGGTCTTCCGCCGGGCCGCGGAGGCGCCGTCGAGAGTGGCGCTGGTCGCCGCCGGCACCGCCGAGGAACTGGCCTACGGTGAGCTGGCGGAGCGTGCGGCACGGCTGTCCAACCTCCTCGTCGGCGACGGTCTCGGAGCGGAGTCGGTGGTGGCGGTGCTGATGGCCCCGTCGATCGATCTGGTGGTCGCCCAGCTGGGGGTCCTCGCGGCGGGTGCGGCCTACCTGCCGCTCGATCCCACCCTGCCCGGCGAGCGGTTGTCGGAGATGGTCCAAGACAGCGGCGCCCAGCGGGTGCTGACCCATCGCCGTTGGCAGACAGAGCGGAGCGACACCCTGTTGCCGGCGATCACCCTGTGTCTCGAGGAGGCCGCGGGACGCGTCGCGGCGCAGCCGGTGACGCGCCCGTCTCTAGACCTGGCACCGGACCAGCTGGCCTACGTGATCTACACCTCCGGCTCCACCGGCCGGCCCAAGGGCGTCGCCACCAGCCACCGCGGCCTGCGGAGCCTGGTGGCCTGGCACCGGCGCCTCTACGGTGACGGCCGGCCTTCGACCCAGCTGGCCGGGCTGGGCTTCGACGCCGCCGTCTGGGAGACCTGGCCTTGCCTGGCGGGCGGTGGGCGGCTGCTGGTGGTGGACGAGACCCGGAGGACGAGTCCCCGGGACCTCGCCGCGCTGCTACGCCGCGAGCGGATCGAGGTGTGCTTCCTGCCGACGCCGCTGGCCGAGGCGGTGCTGGCCACCGGCGAGGACCTGGGCTCGGGGCTCGAGGTCCTGCTCACCGGGGGGGATCGGCTGCGCAGGGTGCCGCCGGCGGGGCTCTCCTTCGATCTGGTCAATCACTACGGCCCCAGCGAGTGCAGCGTGGTGACCACCGCCGGCCGGGTGGCGCCTCGACCGAACTCGACGGAGCCGGCCGATGCGCCGGACATCGGTCGGCCCATCGACGGTGTGCGCATCTTTGTCGCCGGCTCCGACGGGAGCCTGTGTCCCCTGGGCGCCGCTGGCGAGCTCCTGGTCGGCGGCCCGGGCCTCGCCCGCGGGTATCTGGGCCGGCCGGCGGCGACGGCGGAACGCTTCGTGCCCGACGCCTCGAGCGGTCGGGTGGGGGAGCGGCTCTACCGTAGCGGTGACCAGGTTCGGCTGCGGCCCGACGGGTGCATCGACTTCCTGGGCCGCCTCGACCGGCAGGTCGAGGTGCGCGGTCACCGCATCGAGCCGGGCGAGGTGGAAGCTCGCATCCGCGCCGCGACCGGCCTCGAGGACGTCCTGGTGGTGGCGCGGCAGGGCCTTCTGGAGGCCTACTGGCGCCTCGCGCCCGGTTCCGCAGCACCCGATCTTGCGGCGTTGCGGGGTGCGCTGCGGCGGGTGCTGCCCGGCTACATGGTGCCCGCGGTCTTCGGCGTCGTCGATGCCTGGCCGCTGACCCCCAACGGCAAGATCGCGGTCGACTTGCTGCCGCGGCCGCTCGCCGCCGCGGAGCCAGGCCTGGTCGCGCCCCGGTCACCGATCGAGGCGTTGGTCGCGGAGATCTGGAGCGAGGTGCTGGGTGTCGAGCGGGTGGGAGTCGAGACGTCCTTCTTCGATCTCGGCGGCCACTCCCTGCAGCTCACCGAGGTGTTGGCGAAGGTGGGCGAAAGCCTCGGTGCCGAGGTGGCGGTGAGCGACTTCCTCGAGCGGCCGACGGTCGCCGGCCTCACCGAGCAGGTGGCGCTCAAGCTCCTCGACCAGGTCGACGTCGAGACCGCGTCGGCGGCCCTCTTCGACGCTTTCGCCGCTCCGGTGGGAGGAGAGCCGTGAGCTCGGGCACCTCACGGCTCGAAGGGTTGTCGCCGCAACAGATGGCGCAGCTCATCGAGCGGCTACGCCCCGCCGCGGCGGCGGTCGAGGGCATCCCGCGCCTGTCTCGGGATGGCGCAGCGTTCGCGGTGTCGACGGCCCAGGAAAGGCTCTGGTTCCTCCATCGCGTCGATCGGCGGGATACTGCCTACACGCTTTGCGCCATGGCGGTGCTTCGCGGAGCCCTGCGCTGGACGGTCCTCGACCGGGCGCTGGCACGACTCCGCGAGCGTCACGAGGTGCTCCGCACGGTCTTCGTCGACACCGACGACGGCCCGCGCCAGCTGGTCTCGGGGACCGTCGCCGGCAACCTGCCACTCCTGGACCTCACGGCCCTCGAGGCGATGGCCCGCCGGCGGCTGGCTTCGGATCTCGCGCGGCGTCTCGCCGGCGAACCCTTCGACCTCGCCACCGGGCCGCTCTTCAGGTCTTGGCTGCTACGCCTCGAGCCTCTCGAGCATCGGCTGGTGCTCGAGCTGCACCACGTGGTTTGTGACGCCTGGTCGATGGGTCTCTTGGTGCGCGATCTGGCGACCCTCTACGGCGGGACCGAGGGTGGCGGCGCGGGAGCGCTGCCGCGGCTGCCGGTGCAATACGTCGACTATGCGGCCTGGGAGCGGTCGCGGATCGAGTCGCCCCAGGCCCGGGAGCAGCTCGAGGCCGCGTGCGCCGAGCTTGCCGGGGCGCCGGTGGTCGAGGTAGCCGCGGACCGGCGGCGCCCGGCGGTCCGTAGCAGCCGCGGACATCGGGTGGCGTTGCGCCTGCCGGCCGCGGAGCTCGTCCGGTTGCGCGGGGTCGCCGAAGCGGCCGGTGCGACGCTCTTCGGTGCCCTCGCCGCCTCGCTGGCGCTGCTCCTCGAGCACCACGGCGCCGGTTGCAATCTGGTGATCGGCACGCCGGTGGCGAACCGTCGGCGCACCGAGCTGGCGCACCTGGTCGGCTTCCTGGTCAATACCTTGCCGCTTCGTCTGCGGGTCGCTCCCGACAAGAGCTTCGCCGCGCACCTGGCGGCGGTGACCAGGGTCGTGGCGCGTGCCATGGACCGTCAGGAAGTCCCCTTCGACCAGCTGGTCGAGCGGCTGGTACCGGAGCGCAGCCTCGCCCATCCACCGCTGGTTCAGGTGATGCTGGCGCTCGACGAGGCACCGGCGGCGCTCGAGCTCTCCGGGCTGCGAGTGGAGATCGAAGACGTGGCCAACGACACGGCCAAGCTCGACCTCCTGTGGCAGCTCCGCATCGAGTCGGACGGCTCCCTCGGCGGCTGGCTCGAGGCCAGTGCGGACCTCTTCGACGCCACCACCGCCCGGCGGATCGCGAGCCGCTTCGCCGCCCTGCTCGGACGCGTCGGAGCAGCCCCCGAAGCGCCTGTCGGTCGGCTGCCGCGCCTCACCCCGGGAGAGCGTCAGTGCCTACTCTACGAGTGGAGCGGCAGGACCCTCGATGGCGCCGGTGGTCTCCTGGTCGACGGCTTCCTCGAGACCGCGCGTTGCACTCCCGAGGCTGCCGCGGTGACGGGGCGGACGGTGAGCCTGACCTACTCCGAGCTCGACCAGGCGAGCCACGACCTGGCCATGGTCTTGAAGGATCTCGGGGCCGGCGCCGAGACCCTGGTGGCGGTCCGTATGGATCGGACACCGGCGCTGGTCGTCGCCCTGCTCGCGGTGCTGCGTTCGGGGGCGGCCTACGTACCCATCGATCCGGCCTACCCCGTCGAGCGCCAGCGCTTCCTGGTCGAGGACAGCGGCGCCGGATTGGTGCTCACCGATCGGTCCGAAGCTGCGCCTGTCGAAGAGGATCCCTTCGCCGCCGCCGTCGCCGGTCAGGGGAGCGGAACGCTGCGCAGGGTGGTGTTGGGAAGCCGTGGCGAGGTGCTCTCGGCGCCATCCCCCAGCCCCGCCGCCCGAGCCGGCACCGGGCGCCTGCCGACCATCCGGCCCGAGCAGCTGGCGTACTTGATCTACACCTCGGGCTCGACGGGGAGGCCCAAGGCGGTGGCCATCGAGCATCGCAACGCCGCGGCGCTCCTCGGCTGGGCGCATCGTTGCTTCGACGCAAGTGAGCTGGCGCGGGTCGCCGCCACGACCTCGGCGAGCTTCGACTTGTCGGTCTTTGAGCTCTTCGCACCGCTCACCGTCGGCGGCTCGGTCCTCGTGTTGCGCGACGCTCTCGAGCTGGCGGAGCCGGGCAGGGGAGCGGAGAGCTCAGGCCCGACGTTGATCAACACCGTACCCTCCGCCTTCGCCGAGCTCCTCGAGCAAGGGTTCGGCGCCCCCGGTCCGACGACGGTGAACCTGGCCGGGGAAGCCCTGCGCGGTGCGCTGGTGGACCGCATCTACGAGCTCGGCGGCGTCGTTCGCGTGTGCAACCTCTATGGCCCGTCGGAGGACACCACCTACTCGACCTGGTCGGTGGTCCCGGCGGCGCCGGAAGGGCGAGGCACCGGTGGCGAGCCGACCATCGGCCGATCGGTCGACGGTGGCCGCGGCTATGTCGTCGACGGCGCCCTGCGAGCCGTGCCGGTCGGGGTCACCGGGGAGATCGTGCTCGGGGGAGCGGGGCTCGCGCGCGGCTACTACCACCGGCCGCGGCTCACCGCCGAGCGCTTCGTGCCCGATCCCTTCGGAGACGGCGAACGGCTCTATCGGACCGGTGACCTGGGGCGCTTCCTGGCCGACGGCCAGCTCGAGTACCTCGGCCGGCGAGACCAGCAGGTCAAGGTTCGCGGCTTCCGCATCGAGCTGGGCGAGATCGAGGTGGCCCTGGGCGAGCTCCCGGGCGTCGTGGAAGCGGCCGTGGTGGCGGTCGGTGAGCTCTCCGAACGCCGCCTGGTGGCCTTCCTGCGTCTCGACTCTGAAAAAGGCTGGGCGCCGGAAACCCTCCTGGCGCGGTTGCGGGGGCGGCTTCCGGAGCCTCTGGTGCCCACCGAGCTACGACCGGTCGAGGCGCTGCCACTCACCGCCAACCGCAAGATCGATCGCATCGAGCTCCGGCGCAGGGCGGTCGAAGAGCGGCGCCGGGAGGCCGGCGGCGTTTCCTACCGATCACCGCGAAACCCCCTCGAGGAGCTGCTGGTGACGCTCTTCGCCGATCTCCTGGATCGGCCGCGGGTGGGGATCGACGAGTCGTTCTTCGCTCTCGGCGGGCATTCGCTCCTGGCGGCTCGGCTGGCCTCGCGACTGGCCCGGGCGCTCGAGCGCGAGGTGCCGGTGCCGTGGGTCTTCGAGGCCCCCACCGCGGCGCGTCTCGCCGCGCGTATCGAGCACGCGGAACGGCGGGCATTGCCGCCCCTGGTCCCCGGTGCGAGACCGGCCCGACTGCCGCTGTCGCCGGCGCAGGAACGCCTGTGGTTCCTCGACCGGCTGCAGCCCGGAGAGGCGGTCTACCACCTGCCGATGGTCCTCGACCTCGTGGGCCCTCTCGACGCCGGCGCTCTCGAGCGAGCGCTGCTCGACGTGGTCGGACGCCACGAGGTCCTGCGCACGCGTTTCGTCGAGGAGACCCCGGGCGTGCCCGCGCAGCGCGTCGAGGCGGTTCCCGGGTCGATGCTCGCACGGATCGACGTCAGCGGCGCCGAGGGGCTGGCGGCGGAGCTCGAAGCGAGCTGGGCCCGACAGCCCTTCGACCTGGCGCACCGGCTGCCGCTCCGGGCCGTCCTGCTGCGGCGCTCCGAGGAGCGCTCGTCGCTCTGCCTGGTCGCCCATCACATCGCGGTGGACGGCGTCTCCCTGGGCGTGCTCTTCGACGAGCTCGCCAGGAGCTACGAGGCGCGGCTCGCGGGCCGTCCGGCGGAGCTCCCCGAGGTTCCGGTCCAGGCCGCGGATCACGCGGTCTGGCAGCGCCAAGGCCTGCGCGGTGAGCTCCTCGAAACCTTGCTCGAGGACGCGCGGCGGCGGCTCGCGGGTGCTCCCGAGGTTCTCGACCTGCCCTTCGACGGGCCGGCGCCGGCGGTCTCGACGAACCGCGGCGAAACGGTTCCGGTGCCTCTGCCGCCGGGGACGGGGGAGCGGCTGCGGGCGCTTGCCCGGGATACCCGGAGCACGCCCTTTGCGGTCCTGGCCGCTGTCTTCGAGACGGCCCTCTGGCGGTGGAGCGGCCAGCGGGACCTGCTTCTGGGCACTCCCGTAGCGCAGCGCGAACGAGCCGAGCTCGAGCGAGCGGTGGGGCTCTACGTCAACACGCTGGTGTTGCGAGGAGTGCTCGATGCGGGGACGCCGTTCCGAGAGCAGGTGGCAGCCACCCAGCGTGCCTTCCTCGACGCCTACGCGGGGCGCGAGCTGCCCTTCGAGGAACTGGTCCGGGCCCTTGGGGAGCATCGTGATCTGGGCAGCTCACCGATCTTCCAGGTGCTGCTGGTCCTCCAACAGGAGGTGCCGGAGCCGCGCTTCTCCGGGCTCGAGACAGCCCTCAGGCCCCTCGACGTCGGAGCCGCCCGGTTCGATCTGACGCTGGCGGCAGCGTTTCGGGGGGGTGAGCTCGAAGCGGTCCTGGAGCTTCGCACCGATCGCTTCGAGAGCACGACGCGCCGGCGCCTCGCCGCGCAGCTGGGCCGGCTTCTGACCGCCTCCCTCGCAGGGCCCGACCTCACCCTCGAGGCCCTCGAGTTGCTCGCTCCGGCGGAGCGCCAGCAGCTGCTGGTCGAATGGCAGCCGGGCACGGCGGCGCGAGGCGGTCTCGCGGGAGATCTTTGGGGTGCCTTCGCGGCCCAAGCGGTGCGTCGGCCCGACGCCCCGGCGGTGCGCTGGGGCGTCGAAGTCTGGTCCTACCGCCGTCTGGCAGGCCTTGCCGCCGAGATCGGCGGTCGCCTCCTCGACCTCGGGGTGAGCACCGAGGACGTGGTGGCCGTGGGTGCCGCCCGGACCCCGCGGACCATCGCGGCGCTGCTCGGTGTGCTCCGGGTGGGCGGCGCCTACCTCCCCCTCGACCCCGCGTATCCGGCCGCCCGGCTGCGCGCCATGCTCGACGACAGCGGCGCCCGCGTGGCGGTCTGCGACGCTTGCCTCGAGCCGTTGCTGCGTGAGGCGGCGGTCGACGTGGTCGACCTCTCGGCGCTGTCGGGCGGCGAGGACACGTCGACTTCAGCCTGGGCGGAGCCTCCGAACCCCGCCATCGACCCCCGCCAGCTGGCCTACTTGATCTACACGTCGGGATCGACGGGACGCGCCAAGGCGGTCGCCATCGAGCACCGCAGCGCCCTGGCGCTGCTCCGCTGGTCCGCGGACGTCTTCAGCGACGACGAGCTTGCCGGCGTGTTGGCGGTGACGTCCCTGTGCTTCGATCTGTCGGTCTTCGAGCTCTTCGTCCCGCTTTGCCGAGGGGGCACGGTGGTGCTGGTGGATGACGCTCTGGCACTGTCGGAGCTCGCTGCCGAGGTGCCGGTGACGCTGGTCAACACGGTGCCCTCGGCCCTCGCGGCGGTGCTCAAGCTCGGCGGCCTGCCGACCTCGGTGGAAACCGTCAACCTGGCCGGCGAGCCGCTGCGCCGCGAGCTGGTGCGTGCGCTCCGCGCTGGGTCGGACGTCCGGCGGGTGTGGAACCTCTACGGCCCTTCCGAGGACACCACCTACTCGACGGCGGCGCGGGTGCCCCTCGACGGCGCCGCCGAGCCGACCATCGGCCGCGCCGTGATGGGCAGCCGAGCCCTGGTGCTCCACGACGCCCGGCGGCTGGTGCCCCTCGGGGCGGTGGGTGAGCTCTGTCTTGCCGGCGAGGGTCTGGCTCGCGGCTATCTCGGCCAACCCCGACGCACCGCCGAGAGCTTCGTCCCCGATTCCTTGTCCGCACTGCCCGGGGAGCGGCTGTATCGCACCGGCGACCTGGCGCGCTGGGGCACCGACGGTGAGCTTCGCTTCCTCGGCCGGCGCGACCACCAGGTCAAGGTGCGTGGCTTCCGCGTCGAGCTTGCGGAGATCGAGGTCGCCCTGGGTCGGTTCCCCGAGGTCGAGGAGGCCGTGGTGGTGGCCGTCACCGGCTCGGACGGCAGCTCCCAGCTGGTGGCCTACGTCGCGGCGCCGGAGGGCTCGCCGGGGGCGGAGGAGCTGCGTCGTCGTCTGGCCCGCCAGCTGCCGCCGCCGCTCGTGCCGTCGCGCATCGTGGTCCTCAAGGGGCTTCCCCACACGCTGACGGGCAAGATCGACCGGCGCGCGTTACCGGCACCGGACCTCGAGGCCGGCGGCGGGACGGACTCCGAGCCGGCGTCGGCGGTGGAGGAGGTGATGGTGGGGCTCTTCGAGCAGGCGCTCGACCGGCGCTCGGTAGGTCTCGAAGACGATTTCTTCGCGCTGGGCGGCCATTCGCTGCTGGCGGTACGGCTCGTGGCGCGCATCCGCGAGGTCTTCGGGGTCAGCCTGCCGGTACGCACCGTTTTCGAGCACCCGACGGTGCGCGGCGTCGCACGGCGGCTCGAGGCGGCGCGGCGAGGGGCGGAGGCCTCGAGCGTGACCGCCCCGAGAAGCGGCAGCGTCCCCGATCCGGCCCCCGCCTCGTGGATCCAGGAGCGCTTGTGGTTCCTCGAACGCTTGGGAACGGATCCCGGCGCCTACGCGATGCCCCTGGCCCTCGATCTCGAAGGTCGGCTCGACGCCCTAGCTCTCGAGGCAGCCCTGCACCGGGTGATCGGGCGCCACGACGTCCTGCGCACGGTCTTCGACAGCCTCGACGGCCGGCCGTACCAGCGCGTCTTGGCGGCGATCCCGGTGGCGTTGCCGCGGCTCGACCTCGCCGGCCTCGAGGAGCCCGATCGCAAGGAGGTCATGACCCGTGATCTCGAGCGGCTGATCTCGGCCGGCTTCGATCTCGCCGCCGGCCCCCTGTTCCGGATGCTCCTGGTACGCGCCGGGGAAGCGCGCCACCGGCTGCTGCTGGTGGCGCACCACGCGGTCTTCGACGGCTGGTCCGGGGGCCTCCTGCTGCGCGAGATCGGCGCCTTCTACCGCGCCTCCACCCGGACCCTCGAGGCCGGCGACGGCTTCCGCGAGCCCGAGCCGCTCCCCCTCCAATACGCGGACTTCGCCGTCTGGCAACGACGCCAGGGCGATCGGCACCGCGAGGGCCTCGCCTTCTACCGCGAGCTCCTCGACGGGGCTCCGGCGGTCCTCGACCTGCCCGTCGATCACCTGCACTCCGCGTCGGCACCTCTCCGGGGTGGGCTCGAGAGCTTGCGCCTGGGGGCCGAGAGCGGTGCCCGGCTCCAGGCATTGTGCCGCCGGCAGGGGGTCACTCCCTTCCTGCTGTTGACCGCCGCCTGGGCGACGATCCTGGCGCGCTGGAGCGGCCAGCGGGATGTCGTCCTCGGCGCCCCCGTGTCGATCCGCGACCATCGCGATCTCGAGCCGCTCATCGGGGCCTTCCTCAACACGCTGGTGTTGCGCGTCGAGATCGATCCCGCGTCGACCTTCGCGGAGCTCCTGGCGCAGGTCCGGGAGCGTTTCCTGGCCGCCTATGAGCACCGCGACTTGCCTTTCGAAAGGCTCCTCGACGAGCTCGGTGTCGAGCGCAGCCTCGAGCGCACCCCGCTCTTCCAGGTCTTCGTCAACATGCTGAGCTTCCCGGCGCAGAGCCTCGATCTGCCGGACCTGACGGTGACCGTGCCGCCGCCGCCGCTGCCGCCACCCAAGTTCGACTTGACGCTCTACGCCCGGCTGGCCGACGAGCGTCTCGAGGTCGACCTGGTCTATGACGCGAGGCGCTTCGCGGCATCGACGATGGCCGAGATGGTTCATCAGCTCGGCGGTGTCCTCGAACAGATCGCCGAAGGGCCGGAGACACCGGTCCTGGCGCTCTCGCTACGCACCCCGGAGGCTCGGCAGGTGCTCCCCGATCCGACCAGGCCGTTGTCCCGCACCTGGCGGGGACCGGTCCACCGGTTCTTCGCCCGGCAGGTCCAGGCGACGCCGGAGCGGCCGGCGGTGATCGAGGACGGCGGCGAGAGCTGGTCTTACGCCGAGCTCTACGAGGCCGTCGAGGCGGTGGCGGCGACGCTCCACGAGCGCGGTGCCGGTCCCGGCGAGCGAGTCCTGATCTTCGCCCACCGGGGCGCCGCGCTGGTGGCGGCGATCGTCGGCACCCTGCGCTCCGGTGCGGCCTTCAGCATCGTCGACCCGGCGTACCCGGGCGAGCGGCTGGTGGCGGCCTGCAAGCGGGTGCAGCCGCGGCTCCTCCTGGCGCTCGAGGCGGCGGGCCCGGTGCCGCCGGAGCTTTTGGCCGCCGTCAGGGACAGCGGCGCGGCGATCCTCGTCCTCGGCCGCCGGCGCGCCGAGATCCTGGCAGCCCTGTCCCGCGGTACGGCCCCGGAGCCCGACCTCGGCCCCGACTCGCCGGCCTACGTCGGGCT
>JAGQSE010000285.1 GCA_020439725.1 Acidobacteriota bacterium | reverse complement strand
CTGGGGGGCTTCGGACCCAACCCGGAGAAGGTCTGGCCGCTCCTCGAGGCGGGCGCGGTGCGCACGATCCAGGGCAACTACGAGCAGAGCCTGGCCAGCGGCCGCGAAGACTGCAACTGCGGCTACACCGATCCGCGCGACAACCACTTCGCCACGATCTCCTACGGCTACACCGCGCGGAGCTGCTCGCCTGCGTTCAAGGCCTGGATGGGCACCCTCCCCGAGCGCCGCCGGGTGCGCGTCGGCAAGCGCGAGCTGCTGCTGATCCACGGCTCGCCGCGCCAGGTCAACGAGTTCCTCTTCGCCTCGACCTCGCCGGTGCCCTTCCTCGAGACGCTCCTCGCGCAGCAGCGGGCGGACGGCATCCTGTGCACCCACACTGGACTCCACTGGCACCGCCACCTGCCCTCCGGCGGCGACGTGGTCAACGTCGGCGTCATCGGCCGTCCCCCCAACGACGGTTCGCCGGAGGTGCGCTACTGCCTGCTCGAGGACCGGGGCGGACAGCTCGCCGTCGACCTGCTGCGGCTGCGGTACGATCACCAGGGCCTGGCAGAGGAGATGCGCCGCGAGGAGCTGCCCGAGGAGTTCGTCGAGACGATCCTCACCGGCTGGTGGACGACGTGCCTCGAGATCCTTCCCGCCCGCGAGCGGGCCCGGTCGAGGCTCTGAGCCCGAATCCCAAGACCCCTGCCGAGGTATCCGAGATGATCCAGCCCTCCACGGACCTGCCCGTCGCCATCCTGGGCGGCGGTCCCGTCGGCCTCGAGGCGGCCCTGGCCCTCGCCGAGGCGGGCACTCCCTTCGTCGTCTACGAGGCGGGCAGGACCGCCGGCGCGTCGGTGCGCAGCTGGGGCCATGTTCGTCTGTTCTCGCCCTGGAGCCTCGACGTCTCGCCGCGCATGCGCCGGCACCTCGAAGCGGCGGGGGTGACGGTACCCGACGACGACACCTGTCCCACCGGCGACGAGCTGGTCGACCAGCTGCTGGCACCGGTGGCGGCGCTGCCCGAGGTCAAGCCCCATCTGAGGCTCAAGACCCGTGTCGTGGCGGTAGGACGGCAGGGGCTCTTGAAACACGAGGAGATCGCCACCACGGCCCGGGGCGAGCGGCCCTTCCGCCTGCTGCTGGCCGACGAGACCGGGCGCGAGAGCGTGGCGCTCGCCTCGGTGGTGCTCGATTGCACCGGCACCTACGGCCAGCCCAACACCCTCGGCGACGGCGGCATCCCGGCACCCGGCGAGGCGGCGGCGGCGGACCGCCTGACGCGTCACGTTCCCGATGTCGAGGCGGACGCGGCGGCCTGGGCGGGGTCGCGCATCCTGGTGGTCGGTGCCGGGTATTCGGCGCAGACCGCGGTCCGCAGCCTCGATCGCCTGGCGCAGAAGATCCCCGACACGGTGATCCTCTGGGCCCTCCGCAGCGACGGCCCCGCTCCTCCCATCGACGACGACCCCCTGCCCGAGCGCTCCGCCTTGGCGCGCGACGCCGGCAACCTCGCGGGCGGTGTCTCACCCCATGTCGAGATGCGGCCGGGCGTGGTGGTCGAGAGCCTGGCGCCCACCGACGACGGGGCGGTGCGGGTGCGGCTTCGGCACCGGGACGGCGAGACCGAAGAGGTCCTCGCCGATCGGGTCGTTTCGCTCACCGGCTATGTCGGCGACCATCTTCTCTACCGGCAGCTCCAGGTCCATGAGTGCTACGCCACCTGCGGGCCCATCAAGCTCTCGGCGGCTCTCCTCGGTGCCGCCAGCGGCGATTGCCTGACCGGCGGCGGTCACGGCGCCGACGTGCTCAAGAACCCAGAGCCGGGCTTTTTCATCCTCGGCGCCAAGTCCTACGGCCGCAACAGCACCTTTCTGATGCGCACCGGCTGGGAGCAGGTGGACGACGTGATGGGTCTTCTGGGTTGAGCGACGTCGAGCTGATTTCGAGCGGCTCCTATTTCGGCCCGGATGGCTTCGAGCACGGGGAGAGGGCCGCGGTTGGCGTGCTGCTGACCAACCTGGGCACCCCCGACGAGCCCACGACACCGGCGCTGCGCCGCTACCTGCGCGAGTTCCTGTCGGACCCGCGGGTCATCGAGCTGCCGCCGTGGAAGTGGCAGCCGATCTTGAACCTCTTCATCCTGACGACGCGCCCGCAGAAGTCGGCGGCGACCTACCGCGCGGTGTGGACCGAGGAAGGGTCGCCGCTCCTGGTCATCACGCGGCGCCAGGCGGCGGGGATCGAGGAGCGCCTGCGCGCCGCCATCGCCAGCCCCGTCGAGGTCGCGGTGGGGATGCGCTATGGCAACCCGTCGATCGGCGCCGGCCTGCGTGAGCTGCAGGGTCGCGGCTGCCGCCGGATCCTCGTCCTGCCGCTCTACCCCCAGTACTCGGCGGCGACCACCGGCTCGACCTTCGACGCGGTGGCCCGGGAGCTCACCACCTGGCGTTGGGTTCCCGAGCTGCGGACGATCCACCAGTACCACGACGATCCCGCCTACATCGCGGCCCTCGCGGACACGTTGCGCGAGACGTGGAGCCCCGGCGGCCCGCCGGAGAAGCTCCTTTTTTCCTTTCACGGCGTGCCTCTGCGGTATTTCCTCGGCGGCGATCCCTACCACTGCCAGTGCCACAAGACGGCGCGACTGGTGGCCGAGAGCCTCGGGCTCGCCGACGAGAGCTGGGAGCTCACCTTTCAGTCGCTCTTCGGGCGCGAGGAGTGGCTCAAGCCCTACACCGCCGACACCGTGCGCGCCATGGCCGAAAGCGGGGTCCGCAGCCTCGACGTCATTTGCCCGGGCTTCTCCGCCGACTGTCTCGAGACCCTCGAAGAGATCGAGGTCGAGAACCGCGGCTACTTCGAGCAGGCCGGTGGCGAGCGTTTCCGCTACGTCCCGGCGCTCAACGACCGCGCTGACCACCTCGACGCGCTGGCGGCGGTGATCCGGCGCCACCTCGAGGGCTGGGTGACCCCCGCCGAGACCTGGGACGAGGCGGCTGCTCGTGCCGAGGCCGCAGCGTCGAAGGCGCGAGCGGCGGCCCGCGCCGCCTGTCCGGTACACGCCGACGCCGGCTATGGCGACGCGGTCCCCAACGCTCGCTGAGTCGCCCGCGGGCACCGGCTCATCGCCGCCAAAGAAACCTCTAAGAAATCGCTAAGTTTGTGTTCTGGCCTTGTCCCCTTGTGCGCTGCTGGCAGCACATATTGCTCAACTAGTCTGACGGCCCAAGCGAGACAGGGCCGGCGCCGAGCCTTGGTCGGCTCGTCGCCGGATCGTCTTCGGGAGGTTTCGGGGGGGCCGAGGACACCTTCGAGCCTTAGGCTTGTATGGAGTGAGCAAATGTCGATGAGTGGCGAGCAATCGGAAACGTCTCGTGGCTCCCTCGGCCGTTGGGCCGGGGTGATGGGCATTGGCTTGATGCTGGGGTCGAGCCTCGTCGCGTTCGCGGCGGGCCCGGCCGGCAGAACCCAGGGGCGCAACTACGACGCCCGCGAGGAGATCGCCTTGACCGAGGCGCTGAACCCAGAGATCGGTCAGGTCAAGGGTATCGAGCGGCTGCGCATGGCGGTCCCCGAGCTCACCTCGCGCTATGACGAGCGCCTGGGTGTCACCCGCGCGCTGAGCAACCCGGTGGGTTACCTCACTCCGGCGTCGGGTCAGGAGCCCATGGACGCGGCCCTCGACTTCGTGTCCCAGAACCTCGAAGCCCTCGGTCTCGCGACCGGCGACGTCGGCGAGATCGACGTCACCGACATGGTGTCCTCGGAGGTTTCCGGCGTCACCCACATCTACTTCCGCCAGCGCTACGCCGGAATCCCCGTGTACAACGGCCAGCTCCAGGTCCATGTCGCCGGCGAAGGTCAGATCCTGTCGGTCAACAACTCCTTCTCGACCGATCTCAAGACCCAGGGTCTCGTCGCCAAGCCCGAGCTCGCCGCCTCCCAGGCGGTGGCGCTGGCCGCCGCCGACCTCGGCATCGCTGCCCGCCAGCCCAAGGTGCTCGGCGTCGACGCCGGCGCCGAGCAGCGCACCCGCCTGAGCCACGCCGGCATCTCCGGTGAGCCCATCGTCGCCAGCCTCGCCTGGCTGCCGATCCAGCGCGGGCAGACCCGCCTGGTGTGGAACTTCCAGATCCAGACCTTGGACCAGCAGCACTGGTACGACCTGACCGTCGACGCCCAGACCGGCAAGCTGTGGACCCGCTTCGACTGGACCTCGGACGCCCAATACCGCGTCTACCCGCAACCCACCGAGAGCCCCATCCACACCACCCCGCTGCCGCCCTCCGATGCCCGCACGCTGGTGGTCAATCCCCAGGCCAGCGCCACCAACGCCTCACCCAGCGGCTGGCACTCGACCGGCACGACCAACTACACGATCACCCGCGGCAACAACGTCCACGCCTACGAGGACTCCGACGCCAACAACAGCCCGCCGACCACCGA
The DNA here is from genome assembly GCA_020439725.1 of Acidobacteriota bacterium. GTDB lineage: Bacteria > Acidobacteriota > Thermoanaerobaculia > Multivoradales > JAHZIX01 > JAGQSE01. The sequence goes on along the minus strand of JAGQSE010000285.1, from coordinate 9,565 downwards.
CGTCAACTGTGGCTCGAGCCTGAGCTGCGACTTCACCATCAGCCTGTCGTCGGCGCCCTCGAGCTACATCCCGGCGGCGGTGAGCAACCTGTTCTACTGGAACAACATCATCCACGACGTCCAGTACCAGTACGGCTTCAACGAAGCCGCGGGCAACTTCCAGGTCAACAACTTTGGCAAGGGCGGCTCGGGCAACGACGACGTGCGCGCCGAGGCCCAGGACGGCAGCGGCAACTGCAACGCCAACTTCTCGACCCCCACCGACGGCAGCCGGGCGCGGATGCAGATGTACACCTGCACCAACACCAGCCCGGCTCGTGACGGCGACCTCGACAGCGGCGTCATCGTCCACGAGTACGGCCACGGCATCTCGACCCGTCAGGTCGGCGGCCCCTCGAACTCGAGCTGTTTGAACAACAACCAGCAGCCCGGTGAGGGTTGGTCCGACTGGTTCGGCCTGGTCTACACCGCCGAGACCGGCGACGCCCGCACCGACCAGCGGGGCATCGGCGCCTATCTCTTCGGTCTGGCCGCCAACGGCACCATCCGGCCGCAGCCCTATTCGACCAGCTCGTCGATCAACAACTACACGTACGCCTCCATCTCGGGGATGGCGATCCCCCACGGGGTCGGCTCGGTGTGGGCGCAGGCGATCTGGGAGGTCTACTGGGCGCTGGTCGACCAGTACGGTTTCGACCCGGACCTCTACGACGCCACCGGCGGCGCCGGCAACCAGCGCGCGCTCCAGTACGTCAACGAGGGTCTCAAGAACACCGCCTGCTCGCCGACCTTCCTCGATACCCGTGACGGCATCATCGCCGCCGCGACCTCGCTCAACGGCGGCGCGGACGTGTGCACCATCTGGCAGGCCTTCGCCGCCTTCGGTCTAGGCACCAACGCTTCGACCCCGGGCTCGAGCTCGACCTCGGCGACCAACGGTTTCAACGTCCCGACCTCGTGCTCGTGCACCTCGGTGCCCTCGGCGCCCACCGGTCTTACCGCGACGCCCAACGGCAACAACCGCATCGACCTGTCGTGGAGCGCGGTGTCCGGCGCGGCCTCCTACAAGGTCTTCCGCTCGACCACCTCGGGCGGTCCCTACACGGAGATCGCCACCGTCGCGACCACCAGCTATGCCAACACCGGTCTGGCCGGCGGCGTGACCTATTACTACGTCGTCCAGGCGGTCAACAGCTCCGGCTGCGCCTCGGCCAACTCGAACCAGGCGTCGGCCACCGCCACCGGCGGCAGCGGCTGCACGACCTCGACCCTGTACAGCAACACCTTCGAGACCGGCACCGGCCTGTCGAACTGGTCGAAGGGCCTCTTCGGCGGCTCGAGCTCCGCCGATTGGCGCGGTATCCAGACCTGCACCGCCCAGGGCGGTAGCAAGATCTTCCGCTTTGGCGGCACCGGCTGCACCAGCAACTACGGCAGCAACCGCTTCTCCTACGCCCAGCCCAACGGCACCGGCGGCATCAGCGTGCCCGCCGGCGCGTCGACCACGCGTCTGACCTTCGGTCACCGCTACCGCTTCGAGAACGGTTTCGACGGCGGCACCCTCACCCTGTCGCTCGACGGCAGCAACTACTTCTTCGTCAACGGCTCGGCCATCGTCAGCGGCCAGGGCTACAACGGCACCGTCGCCGCCTCGTGCCCGCCGTCGGGTAGCGCCGGGGCGTCGATCTTCACCGGCGTCCAGACCTCCTTCGTCAACACCACGGTCGACCTCGACGCGGCCTGCAACGCGATCACCGGTGGCAGCGGCGGTTGCGCCGGCCAGTCGATTCGGATCGGTTTCGCCGGTATCACCGACTGCTCGGTGACCGACGACGGCTGGTTCCTCGACAACGTCACCGTCACCGCCTGCACGCCCTGACGCTCTCAGCATCTGCTCGCGTCGGCGGCACGGCCCGCTCCCTCCGGGGGGCGGGCCGTTTTTTGTGGTGTTCGTCTGCCCTCGAGAGGGTCGTCAGCGCGGCAGGAGGGCGTGGGCGGTGCGCAGGGCGAGCCACTCGGGCAGGTCGAGGACCGAGCCCAGGAGATCGAGGGGCTCTGCTTCGGCCAGGGTCTGCCGGGTCTGCGAGCCGCCGGTGACCGCCACCGCCGCGACCCCGGCGGCGCGGGCCATGTGGAGGTCGTGGGTGGTGTCGCCGATCATCAGCGTGGTCCGGGCGTGCATGCCGAGATCATCGAGAACATCGAGGAGCATCTGCGGGCTGGGCTTCGACGGCGCCTCGTCGACCGTGCGGGTGGTGGCGAAGTACTCGCGCAGCCCGATGCGCGCCATGTCGCGCTCGAGGCCCCGGCGGCTCTTGCCGGTGGCGACGGCCATGACGTACCCCTCCCCGGCGAGGCGCTGGAGCGTCGGCTCGACGTCGGGGAAGAGGATCGGCTGGTGACAGTAGGTGGTGAGCCAGTGATGGAAGTAGGTCTCGCGGATCTGGTTCGCCAGCTCGCGGCTGGCGTCGGGCAGGAGCGCTTCGAGGGTCTCCTTGAGCCCGAGACCGATAGTTTGGCGGATGGCGAGGTCGGGGAGGGGCTCGAGGCCGAGCTCGGCGAGGGTGGTCTGGGTGCACGCGACGATGCTGCCGATCGAGTCGATCAGCGTGCCGTCCCAGTCGAAGACGAGGAGCTCGTAGGGTCGTGGGCTCAAGAGATGTCCTCCGGGCGGGCGACCCGGCGCTTCGGGTCGCCGGGTGCGAGGACCGCGGGCGGTCGCGGTCCCCGGCGTTCAGCCGAGGCGAGTGTAGACCAGGTCGCCGAGCAGCGAGTCTTCGGGGCCGGCGGTGAAGTCGGCGGTCTGGGGGTTGATCATCCTCCGCTCGACGCGAGTCGCCGGCGGCAGCACCGTGTCGAAACCGACGATGGCGTCGCGCAAATGGCTGCCGCGGCCGACGCGCGCACCGGGGAGCAGCAGGCTGTTCTCGATCTTGGCTCCGGGCTCGACCACCGCTCCGGCCTCGATGGCCGAGGTCTGGATGGTCGCGTCGTCGGCCACCTCGGCACCCTCGGCGATCCACGAGCGGCGGTGGATGAGCCGCCGCGCGGTGCGTCCGCGGGTCCAGTCGAGAACCGCTTCGAGATAGCGCCGCGGAGTTCCGAGGTCGTGCCAGTCGCGGGTGGTGCGCACGGCGCGGATTCGGCCGCCGGCGGCGAGGAGCGGCTCATAGAGGTCGCGGACGAAATCGCCGGGACCGTCGGCAACGTCCTCGAGGAGCCTCGGGGAGAAGACGTGGAGCCCGGCGAAGACCTGGCGGGTGGCGACCTCGCCGTGATCATGGCCGGGGCGGAAGGAGACCAGCCGGTCCTCGGCGTCGAGGCCGACCCCGCCACCGAACCGCTCGGGGTCGGCGCGCTCGGTGACCAGCAGCGTCGCCGCCGCCTCGCTCTTGACGTGCTCCTTGATCAGCTCCTTGACCGGCCAGCGGCACAGGCTGTCGCCGTTGGCGACGACCACCAGGTCCGCGGGCTCGAGGAAGTAGCGCAGCGGTCCGACCGCACCGAGGGTTCCCAGCAGCTGGCTCTCGCGGGAGTAGACCAGGTGCATCTCTCCCTCGCGCTTGCCCAGGGCCTCCGGAATCTGCTCGCCGAGGTGGTGCAGGTTCAAAGCCGCAGCCTCGAAGCCTTCCTTGGCGAGGACACCGAGGGTGTGTCGCACCACGGCCAGACCCGCCACCGGCAGGAGAGGTTTGGGACTCGCCAGCGTCAAGGGCCGAAGGCGCCGGCCTTCCCCCGCCGCGAGCACCAGGGCGCGCAAACGGCGGGCGGTCACCGGCAGACCTCCACCGGACGGCGCGCGTCCCTCGCGAGCTCGCCGTGGTGCTTCCCGACCGCTCCCGCCCGTTTCGCCACGCCGCTCGCCACCTCTCAGTCCTTGTCCGGGAAGACCATCTCGCGGGGCAGGGTCGGGTCCTGTCGCACCCGCTCGTCGTAGATCTCGAGATAGGTATGGCGCTCGGCCTTGGTCAGGTCGAAGCCGCACCGCTTGGCGACGGTCTCGGCGCCGGAGCCCTCGAACTCGACGAAGTCGCCGATGGGGGTGTGGTCGAGAGCGATGGTCACCGCGCCCAGGTACCACTCCTCGCGAACCTTCTGATAGCGCCGCACCGCGTGGTAGCCGAGCTGCTCGAAGAGGCGCCGGGCCTCCTCGAGATTGCCCACCCGGGTCTCGGACTCGGTTCGCTCCTTGACCCCGCCGTCAAAGCTCGCCGGTCCCTTGAAGGTGATCACCGCGCCCTGGCCGTCCTTGCGCAAGCGCAGGAGACAGCCCTTCGCCTTGAGCTCGTCGTCGCGGTCGAGGACCCAGTTGTCCTCGAAGGCGCCGGGGTTGACCCGCTCGGCATCGAGCTCGATGAGGCGCTCGCGGAGAGCCTCCAGCTCGTCGAGGGAAAACTTGAGCTCCCGCTCCACCGCCGGGGCGTCTCGCGTCATGGTGTTCCTCAGGTCAGCTCGCCCATGCGGTCGAGCAGTCGGGCGACGGTGCGGATGCCGTTGTAGAAGTGGCTGATGTTGAACTTTTCGTTGGGCGAGTGGAGCCGGTCATCCGAGAGTCCGAAGCCGAGAAGCAGCACCGGAACCTCGAGCACCTGGGCGAAGGTGGCGACGATGGGGATCGAGCCGCCCTCGCGGACGCGGACCGGGCGCTTGCCCCAGACGTCCTCCGCCGCCGCCAGCGCGGCATCGACGATGGGTCCTTGGGCGTCGACCACGACCGGCGAGCCGCCGTGGTGCGAGATGACCTCGACGCGGACACCCGGCGGCGTGATCCGCTCGACGTGGCGGCGGAACAACTCGGCGATCTCCTGGGGTTCCTGGTCGGGGACCAGGCGCATCGAGACCTTGGCCCCCGCGGAGCCGGGGATGATGGTCTTGGCGCCGGCGCCCTGATAGCCGCTCCACAGGCCGTTGACGTCGCAGGTGGGCCGCGCCCAGGCGCGCTCGACGGGCGAGTAGCCCTCCTCGCCCCACAGCTCCTCGACCCCTAGCTCGGCCTTGTACTCGGCCTCGTCGAAGGGCAGCGCGGCGAACTCCTTGCGCTCCCAATCCTCGAGCGGGCGGACCTTGTCGTAGAAGCCGTCGATCAGGATCTTGCCGGTCTTCTTGTCCTGGAGCTGGGCGAGGATCTGGGCGAGGGCGTTGGCCGGGTTGGCGACGGCGCCGCCAAAGGTGCCCGAGTGCAGGTCGCGGTTGGGGCCATGGACACGAAGTTCCATGTAGGCGAGACCCTTCAGCCCGTAGATCAACGACGGCTGGCCGGGGGCGTACATCGAGCTGTCGGAGACCACCACCGCGTCGCAGGCCAGCCGGCGCCCGGCGTCGGCGCGGACGAAGGCCTCGATGGCCTCGCCACCGGACTCCTCCTCGCCCTCGACGATGAACTTGACGTTGACCGGCAGCGAGCCGCGCTCGGCGAGCACCGCGGCGACGCCCTTCAGATGAGCGAAGCTCTGACCCTTGTCGTCGGTGGCACCGCGAGCGACCAGCAGGTCTCCCTCGACGGTGGGCTCGAAGGGGGGGTTCCGCCACTGGTCGAGGGGGTCCGGCGGCTGCACGTCGTAGTGGCCGTAGAACAGCACCGTCGGCTTGCCCGGAGCGCCGTTCCACTGGCCGAAGACCAGGGGGTGGCCCTCGGTTTCGATGCGTTCGGCGTCGAGGCCGGCGGCGCGCATCTTGCCGACCAGCCAGTCGGCGCAGCGGCTGACGTCGTCGTCATGGGTCGGGTCGGTGGAGATCGAGGGGATGCGCAAATAGTCCTTGAGCTCGTCGAGGTAGCTTTCTTTCTCACCGTCGATGCGACCCAAGACGTCTTGGCTGCTGGCCGTCATGCGTGTCTCCCTCTCTGTGCGCGGGGCCGACCGTCAGGCGCGTCACGAGCGACCGCCGGCTCGTTCGACCCGTGGATCGCGTCGCCGGTACACCCGGCTCGCAAGGACCTTTTGTGGGACCGGCCCGATGGCGCCGATGGCTGTCGCGCGCCGTTTCGTCTCAGGTGGGAGTCTACCAGACAGACCGGTTCCACCAGCGGCTCTCAGGCCGCTTCCGGCGGCGTCTCGCCGGCTGCGGTGGAACGGCTCAAACGCCACAACCCAAAGGCGTTGATGGCGACGTGGGCGACGATGGCCGGAAGCAGGTTCTTGCGCCATTCGGTGAGGCCGGCGAAGACCAGGCCGGCGACCGCCGCGTACACCGTCCACAGCCGCAGGGCGCGGCCCGAGCCCGTATGCATCAGCGCGAACAGCGCCGTGGCGATGGGCCAGCCGAGGGATCCCTGGACCGCACCTCGGAAGAAGAGCTCCTCGCTGAACCCCGAGACCAGCGCGATGGCGAGGGCTTCGTCCGTGCCGAGGTCGCCGACCATCCGCGCCAGCTGCTCCTCGAGCCGCTGCGCAAGGGGGACCACCCGGCGGACCAGCTCCCAGGCGACGATGACGACGAGGGCGGTACCCAGACCGAGCAGCAGGTCGAGGGGCCAGAGCGTCGGCTGGACGAAGAGCGCCGAGCAGATGCCGCCGCCGGCGCAGGGGCCCGCGGGACGCTCGTCGAGCCCAATCCAGACGACACCGACAATGGCGAGGATCAGGTAGAAGACCCACGCGATCCGGTAGAGCTGCCCCGGAGCGAGCTTGGGCCCTGGCTCGTCGCTCAACTCGCGTCCGATCGCGTCAGTCGTCGAAGCTGCGACCGGTCTTCTGCCAATCCGCCAGGAAGCGGTCGAGGCCGGCGTCGGTGAGCGGGTGCTTGTAGAGCTGCGCCAGCACCTTGAAGGGTACGGTGGCGACATCGGCGCCGAGGATCGCCGCCTCGACCACGTGCATCGGATGCCGCACCGAGGCGACCAGGACCTCGGTGTCGTAGTCGTAGTTCTCGTAGACGGTGACGATCTGCTCGATGAGCTCCATCCCCGACTGGCCTACGTCGTCGAGGCGCCCGACGAAGGGCGAGATGTAGGTCGCCCCGGCCTTGGCGGCGAGCAGTGCCTGCGCCGCCGAGAAGCACAGCGTGACGTTGGTCTCGATGTCTTCGTCGGCCAGCTGCGCCGCGATCTTGAGACCGACGGGGCTCAGGGGGAGCTTGACCACCACGTTGTCGGCGAGATCGGCCAGGCGATGAGCCTCGTCGAGCATGCCTTCGGGATCGGTGGCGAGGACCTCGCCGCTGACCGGGCCCGGCACCAAGCGGGCGATCTCGCGCACCGTCGGCAGGTAGGACTTGCCCTGCTGGGCGATCAGGCTGGGATTGGTGGTGATGCCGTCGACCATGCCCCAGTCGAGGCCGGTGCGGATCTCGTCGAGGTCGGCTGTGTCGAGAAAGAACTTCATGGCACTCCCTGTGTGGCGGCGGGTCGTGGCTCGGGCGGGGCGCGGGCCCCGGGGCTGATGTCAGGTGGCGGATCGGCTCCGGACCGGCTCAGTGTACCGGTCCCGGCTCCCCGCCCTCCGGTTCTTCGTCCCCGGCTTCCTCGGGCTGGTCGAGCTCGGGTTCCGAGACGACCTCGTCTCCGGCGCCGGCTTCGAGCTCGAGCTCGTCCTCGGCTTCCTCGCGCTCGGTGATCTTGGCGAGCGCCACCAGGCGATCTCCGGCGTCCAGGTCCATGACCTTGACACCTTGGGTCGAGCGGCCGATCACCCGGATGCCGTCGACACCGATGCGGATGATCTTGCCTTCCTGGGTGATCAGCATAGCGCCATCGCCCGCCTGGACCTGGCGCGCGCCGATGACCTTGCCGGTCTTGGGGCTGATTTTGAGGTTGATGATGCCCTGGCCGCCGCGGCCCTGGAGACGGTACTCGTCGAGGCTGGTGCGCTTGCCGAAGCCGTTCTCGGTGACCGTGAAGACGTCGCCGTCGTCCTCGAGGACTACCAACGACACGACGTGGTCGCCGGGCTTGAGCGAGATGCCGCGGACCCCACGGGTGGCGCGGCCCATGGGTCGGGCGTCGCTCTCGGGAAAGCGGATCGAGCGGCCGCCGGCGGTGGCGAGCAGGATGTGCTGGCCCTCGGTGGCGACCCGCACTTCGAGCAGGCGGTCGCCGTCCTCGACGTTGATGGCGATGATGCCGCCGACCCGCGGGTTGCCATAGGCGGCCAGCGGCGTCTTCTTGATGACGCCGCGGTCGGTGGCGAAGACCAGGCTCTCGGACGACCCGAACTCGCGCACCGCGACGGTGGTGGCGACTTTCTCGGTGGCCTCGAGATGGAGCAGGTTGACGATCGCCTTGCCGCGCGCGTTGGGGCCGAACTCGGGGATCTCGTGGACCTTGAGCCAGTGGACGCGGCCGCTCTCGGTGAACACCAGGATGTAGCTGTGGGCGGAGGCGACGTAGAGGTGCTCGACCAGGTCGTCCTCCTTGGTCGCCATCCCGAGCCGGCCCTTGCCGCCGCGGTGCTGGGCGCGATAGAGCGCCAGCGGCGAGCGCTTGACATAGCCGCTGCGGGTGACGGTGATCACCATGTCCTCGTCGGCGATCATGTCTTCGATGGTGATCTCGCCGTCGTAGGGCAGGATCTCGGTGCGCCGGGCGTCGCCGTAGGCCGTGTCGATCTCCTGGAGCTCGCGGCGGATCTCCTCGAGCACCAGCTGGTCGGAGCCGAGGATGGCGCGCAGCCGCTCGATGAGCGCCATGACCTCCTTGTACTCCTCGATGACCTTCTCGCGCTCGAGACCGGTGAGCTTCTGGAGCCGCATGTCGAGGATCGCCTGGGCCTGGACCTCGGATAGGGCGAAACCCGCCATCAACCGCTCGCGAGCCTCGGCCGGCGTCCGGCTGGCGCGGATCGTCGCGATCACCTCGTCGAGGTGGTCGAGGGCCTTCAAGATGCCTTCGAGGATGTGAGCCCGGGCCTCGGCCTTGGCCAGGTCGAAGCGGGTGCGACGGATGATCACCGTCTTCCGGTGGTTGAGGAAGTGGACCAGGAGCGACTTCAAGTCGAGCACTCGCGGTTGGTTGTCGACGATGGCCAGCATGTTCATGCCGAAGGTCGTCTGCATCTGCGTGTGCTTGTAGAGGTTGTTGAGCACCACCTGGGCGATCTCGCCGCGGCGCAGCTCGAGCACCATCCGGATGCCGTTGCGGTCGGATTCGTCGCGCAGGTCGGAGATGCCCTCGAGCTTCTTCTCGCGCACCAGCTCGGCGATGCGCTCGAGGAGCCTCGCCTTGTTGATCTGGTACGGCAGCTCGGTGACGACGATCATCTGCCGGTCCTGCGAGCCCGGGATCTCCTCGATCTCCGCGCGGGCGCGGACGCGGACGATGCCGCGACCGGTGTGGTAGGCGGAGCGGATGCCCTCGAGGCCGTGGATGATGCCGCGGGTCGGGAAATCGGGGCCCGGCAGGACCTCGATGAGCCGGTCGATGGTCGTGTCGGGATCCTCGATCAGCAGCAGCAGCGCGGCGATGACCTCGCGCAGGCTGTGGGGCGGGATGTTGGTCGCCATGCCCACCGCGATTCCGGACGCGCCGTTGACCAGCAGGTTCGGGACCCGGGTCGGCAGGACCTCGGGCATCGACAGCGTCTCGTCGTAGTTGAGCTGCTGGTCCACCGTCTCCTTGTCGAGGTCGGCC
>JAGQSE010000284.1 GCA_020439725.1 Acidobacteriota bacterium | reverse complement strand
TCGGTCTCGAGGGAGACCATCTCACCGCGGCTGTCGTTCGAGGTCTGGGCGTAGATGAAGTGGAGGTTGGTCGTCTTGCCGCACAGACCGGGACCGTAGTAGACGATCTTGGCGGCCATCTGCATGGTGCTGTAGTTGAAGAAAACCATGGAGCTAGTACCGCCGTAGTGAGTCCGAAATCATAGCATCGGGCCCCTGGGGGGTCAATCGACACCGGTGGCTTCCGAGGGCTCCCCGAGAGGGTTCCGCGAGCCCGCCGCTCGAAGCTCTGACCACCATCTATCCCTAGTCCATGCTACTGGAAAAGCGGCGCCCGCGCAGCGCCCTCCCCGTGGTCGTGACGTCGCTGTTTCGAGGTGGGGTAGACTCGGTCTCCGGAACTGCTGGACAGCCTTCGTGCACGGCGCCTCGGGCGACCTCGGTGAGGGCGTGCAAGTCGCTGTCAGGCAAGCACTTGCCCTTGACAAGGCCCGGTTCCTGAGCTAAGCTCGCCGGAATCTTCCGGGCGCTGCGTCGAGCGGCTTCCGGAAGCTTGCCGACCGTTCCGGCGCGTCGTGGGGGAGGGTCGGCGAGGCCGAATCGGATCAAGGAGCCGGTGCTTTCAAGAAGCCGGACCTCTCAAGGAGCCAGTGCTTCGGAGCCACGCGTCGAGCGCATCGGGTTGCCATGCGGAGCAAAGACGACCACTCCCAGCTCACCACCCGGGACCGAGCGATCCTCAAGGACGTCATCCTGACCTACATCGTGCACGCGGAGCCGGTGAGCTCCCGCTCGGTGGCCAAGCAGGGACGTCACGGGTTGTCGGCGGCGAGCATCCGCAACGTCATGGCCGATCTCGAGGACATGGGTTTCCTGACCCAGCCCCACACCTCCGCCGGACGGGTGCCGACGCACAAGGCCTATCACCTGTATATCGAGTCGATGATGGACCCGCCCGCGGTGTCGAGCGAGGAGCGTCGCTACATCGACGAGAGCTTCTCCGGTCGTGACGTCGATCCGGAGACCCTGATGACCTCCGCTTCGCACCTGCTGTCCGAGCTGTCCCACCAGGTCGGTGTCGTGCTCACCCCGGCGCTGGCGGAGACCAGCCTCAAGAGCATCGAGTTCGTCCACCTTTCGGAACGCAAGGTGCTGTGCGTCGTCGTCTCGACCACGGGTTTCGTCGACAGCAAGGTGATCCAGACGTTGGAGCAGGTTCAGCGTCGGGATCTGGTGCGCATCTCGAACTACGTCACCGAGCAGTTCGCGGGCCTCACCCTGCGCCAGATCCGTGACCGGTTGTTGCGCCTGCTGGCGGAGGAGCGGGCGCGGTTCGACCGCATGCTCGCGCTGACCATCGAGCTGGCGGAGAAGGGGCTCGAACCCGGCTCCGGCCACGACGTGCTGATGGACGGCACCACCGAGCTCCTGGCCCAGCCCGAGCTCGCGGACATCGAACGCGTGCGGCGGATGTTCGAGAAGTTCTCCGACAAGGCGCAGCTGGTCTTCATGCTCACCGAGTGCATGCGCGGCCAGGGGGTGCGCGTCCTCATCGGCGAGGACAGCGACTTCACGTCGGAGCTCGATTTCAGCCTCGTGACGAGCCCCTACGGGGTCGGTGACCGGCCCCTGGGAACCCTCGGGATCTTCGGTCCGACGCGCATGGAGTACCAACGCACCATCCCGCTGGTCCACTATCTCGGGGAGAAGCTGAGCCAGGCCCTGGCGAGCACCTTCCTGACGGAGCCTTGAAGGTCGCTGCGGCCGTTCCAATAGAATCGACCGAGTACGCCGTTCCCGAACGCGGGGACGGTATCGAGGAGTCTGCGATATGTCGGCAAGGAAATCCGAGCACGACGCCGCCGAGGGCGGCGAAACGAATCCGAAGACCGCGAGCGACCAGCGTCTCGACGCGGCCATGCGCGAGGCGGTGGCGGCGGTCGAAGAGGTCGAGCGCCGGTCGGGCAAGCGCGGCAGCAGGGAGATCCCGGTGGTAGCTGATGATCCCGAGGGCGAAGTCGACCTGGAAGAGCTGGCCGGGGGCGGCGAGGTCGAGCGCCTGCGCCGCGAGGTCGCCGCGCTCAAGGACCACTCGCTACGCACCCTGGCGGATTTCGACAACTTCCGCAAACGGTCCGAGCGCGAGCGCCGGGACTTCCAGCGCTACGCCCTGGTGGATCCGATGCGCGAGTTCCTGCCGGTCATGGACAACCTCGAGCGGGCCCTGGCCGCCGGTGGCAGCTACGAGGACCTCAAGGCTGGGGTGGGGATGATCCACAAGCAGATGCAGGAGCTGTTGACGCGTTTCCACGTCAAGCCGGTGGAGGCGCAGGGGGTCCGCTTCGACCCGGCGGTCCACGACGCGGTGATGCGCGAGGAGAGCGAGGAGGTCAAGGAGCCGACGGTGACCGCGGAGTTCCAGCGCGGCTACATGCTCCACGATCGCCTGCTCCGCCCGGCGATGGTCAAGGTGGCCATGCCGGCGACGCCGACGGCCCCCGAGGACGGCCGAGAGGCGTGATGCCCTTGCCCGTTTCAAAGCGGCCGGTCCAGCGGGAGGAGCACCCCTCGTGAGCAAGATCATCGGCATCGACCTGGGCACTACCAACAGCTGCGTCGCGGTGGTCGAGGCGACGGCGCCGCGGGTCCTGGCCAACCGCGAGGGGAGCCGGACCACCGCGTCCATCGTCGCCTTCGCCGAGGACGGCGAGCGGCTCGTGGGGCAGATCGCGAAGCGCCAGGCCATCACCAATCCGCAGAACACCGTCTTCGCGGTCAAGCGCCTGATCGGTCGGAAGTACCGCGACGAGCACGTGCGGCGGGCGAGCGAGATCTTGCCCTACCGGCTCACCGACGCCGCCAACGGCGACATCAAGATCGAGATCCGTGACCGCGAGTACAGCCCCGAGGAGCTGTCGAGCTTCATCCTGCGCGAGATCAAGCGCTTCACCGAGGAGGCCCTCGGCGAGGAGGTGCGCGAGGCGGTGATCACCGTCCCCGCCTACTTCGACGACTCGCAGCGCCAGGCGACCAAGGACTCCGGGCGGATCGCGGGGTTGGAGGTGCTGCGCATCATCAACGA
>JAGQSE010000283.1 GCA_020439725.1 Acidobacteriota bacterium | reverse complement strand
CCTTAAGCCACTCGGACACCTCTCCCGGTCAGACCGTCTTCAAAGAACCGCTTCGCCCCCGCTGCTTCGAGGTCTTGCGCTCCCCGGAGCGCAGCTCGGCGAAGAAGCCCCGCAACAGCTCGGCGCTCTCGGCAGCGAGCACGCCGCTTTCGACCTCGAGCCGGTGGTTGAGGCGAGGATCCTGGACCAGGTCGCCCAGGCTGCCGCAAAACCCGGCCTTCGGATCCGTGGCGCCATAGACCAGACGACGCACCCGCCCGTTCACCAGGGCGCCCGCGCACATGGCGCAGGGCTCGAGGGTGACGTAGAGCGAGCAGTCTTCGAGTCGCCAGCTGCCGAGGTGCCGTGCGCCCTGGCGGATCGCCAGGATTTCGGCATGGGCCACCGGATCCTGCGCCGCCTCACGGCGGTTGCGGCCTCGTCCGACGATCCGCTCGTCGCAGACCAAGACCGCACCCACCGGCACCTCTCCTTTGTCCGCCGCCTTGCGAGCCTCCACCAGGGCTTCCCGCATGAAGGCCTCGTCGGCCTCTCGGTCGGGAGCCTTCATCGACTCGCCCCGGCCGCGGACAAGGTCGCAATCATAGATCAAGGCCGCTTCCCCGGGCAAACCCTCGTGCCCTTTACTTCGCTTGCCTCAGCACGTACGATCATCGTTCCGACAGGGGCCTGCGAAGGGCTCGGGCCCTGTGCATCGGCGAGTACCGAACCTCGTCAGGCCCGGAAGGGAGCAGCGATAAGGTACACCCGCCGAGTGCCGCAGCACGCCGGAGCCCTTCGTTGACCCTTGTCGCACCGCGACGCGCCCGTCTCGATCTTTCGACCCGGCCATCGTCCGACACGACGACCTACCGAAGCATCATGGCCTACCAGGTCCTCGCCCGCAAATGCCGCCCGCAGGACTTCTCGAGCCTGATCGGCCAGGAGCCCATCGTCACCGCGCTGCGCAACGCGTTGACCGAGGCTCGCATCGCCCAGGCCTATCTCTTCTCGGGAATCCGCGGGGTTGGCAAGACCAGCGCGGCACGGGTGCTCGCCAAAGCCCTTAACTGCGAGACCGGCCCGTCGGCGGATCCGTGCAACGACTGCCAGATCTGTCGTGAGATCACCACGGGTGCGGACCTCGACGTCATCGAGGTCGACGCGGCCACCTACTCGAAGGTCGAGCAGGTCCGTGAGCTCACCGAGAGCTTGCGCTACGGACCCGCTCGCGACCGCTACAAGGTGGTGATCCTCGACGAGGTCCACCGCCTATCCCGCCAGGCATTCGACGCGCTGCTCAAGATCATCGAAGAGCCGCCGCCGCACCTCGTCTTCATCTTCGCCACCACCGAGATCGAAGCGGTGCCCGCGACCATTCTGTCGCGCTGCCAGGAGTTCAACTTCCGCCGCGTCCCCACTGCCGTCCTCGCCGAGCACCTGCGGCGGATCTCGGAGACCGAGGAGATCAACGCCAGCGACGCAGCGCTCCGACTCATCGCCCGCGCCGGTGAGGGCAGCGTCCGCGACTCGGTGGCGCTCCTCGACCAGATGGCGACCTTCGGCGCCGGAACCATCACCGACGACGACGCGGTCCGTCTGCTCGGCGGCCTCGACCTCGCGCTTTTCCACGACCTCCTGGCGGCGATGCTGGCCGGCGACTCGGGGGCGGTCGTGACCCTGGTCCGACAGGTGGAGACCGAGGGGCGCGATCCGCGTCACGTCCACACGCAATTTCTCGGCTATTGCCGCGACGGTCTTCATCTGGCGCTCGGTGGCGACGCCGGGTCGTCGGAGCTTCCCGAGGAGGACGCCGCCCGCCTGGCCGTGCTCTGCCGCGGCGCCGGCTACGAGAATCTGCTCCGCCTCACCCATCAACTCCTGGCCAGCGAGCCAGCGGTGCGGCGCAGCGAGGCCGGCATCCTGGCGCTCGAGATCGCCTGGCTCCGCGCCGCCGAGCTACCCAAGCTGACCCGGGTGGAGGAGCTCCTCGCCGGCGCCGCCGTGAGCTCGCGGCCGCCGCAACCCGCCCCCGCACCGCCGGCGAGGAGCGCTCCGCCGCCGCGCTCCCAGCCCCGCCAGGAAGACCGCCCCGCCAAGGTGGCCGAACCCGACCCGCCGCCGGCGCCGGCCCCACGCCACAGCTCCGAGCCGCCGCCCCCCGATCCCTCGGACCCGGGGCCCGGTGACCCGCTGGCGCCACCGGTCGCGGCCACCCCACAGCTCGGTGGAGCCGACGCGCTGCAGCGCTTTCTCGACGCCGTCACCACCAAGAAGCAGCCCCTCGGCGTCCGCCTGCGCGCGGCTCTAGACCTGCGCTTCGAGGACGGTGCTCTGTCCGTCGAGGTGCCTCGCGGCGACACGTCGCTCGCCAAGGCCCTCGAGCGCGACACCAACCTCCGCGTCCTCGAGGACGCCCTCGCCGCGGTCTGGGGTGCCGGCTCGGCATGGCGCATCCACGAGGTCGACGCTCCGGCGGCATCGGCCGAGGAGACCACCGACGACGAGCCGGCTGTGGATGCCGAGACCGCCGGCGATCCACGCGTCCAGACGGTTCTCGATATCTTTGGTGGCAAGGTCGTCGATCCGCGCTAGGACGCGACCCGCCATCCAACATGCCGCCGTCCATTTCAAGGGGAGAGCCACTATGAATATTCGTCAGTTGATGAAGCAGGCACAGCAGATGCAGGAGAAGATGCAACGCGAGCTCGCCGAGCTGGTCGTCGAGTCGAGCGTCGGCGGGGGCCTGGTCACCGTCAAGATGAGCGGCCACAAGCACCTCGTCTCGGTGCACATCGACCCCGAGGTCATCGATCCGAACGACGTCTCGATGCTCGAGGACCTCGTCCTCGCCGCGGTCAACGAGGCCGCTCGCAAGGTCGACGAGGCGCTCCAGGGGCGCATGGGCTCGCTCGCCTCGGGCCTCCCCGGCGTCTTCTGATCTCGACGCCCAGGCCACCCCGGCACCTCCGCCATGTCCGAGCCCCTGAAGCGCCTGATCGGCGAGCTCACCCGCCTGCCCGGGATCGGCCCCAAGACGGCCACCCGCCTGGCGCATCACCTGCTGACCCTGACACGGGACGACGCCGCGTCGCTGGCGGAAGCCATCCTCGAGGTCAAGGACAAGCTCTTCCACTGCTCCGTGTGCAGCTCGATCACCGACGTCGATCCGTGCAGCTATTGCACCGACCCGCGCCGTGACCAGACTCAGCTGTGCGTCGTCGAGGAGCCCTTCAACCTGAGACCCATCGAGCGCACCGGCGAGTATCACGGCCTCTATCACGTGCTTCTCGGCGCTCTCTCGCCGCAGCGAGGGATCGGTCCCGAAAGCCTCACCGTCGAGGCTCTGCTCGGTCGCCTCGAGGGCGTCCAAGAGGTGATCCTCGCGACCAACCCCGACGTCGAGGGCGAGGCCACCGCCCTCTACCTCGCTCGCCTCTTGAAGCCCCGGGGGCTCCGCGTCACCCGCCTCGCCTTCGGCATGCCCGTCGGCGGTGACATCGAGTACACCGACGAGGTCACCCTGGGCCGCTCCCTCGCCGGCCGCCGCGAGATCTGAGCGCAGCGACACCTGGGGGCCGGTCGCCACCCGGGCCTTCTGACCATGAGTGCGTCGAGACTACGCCGCGGAGACCTCCTCCCCAAGATCGTCCATCCCGAGCCGGGCCCCGCCTTGCGCCAGCTTTCCGCCCGGCTCGCCGCCACCGAGGCACCGGGGATCAACACCCTCCACGCCGACGGGCTCGCCAGCGTCGGCTGGCTCGAGGCCCGTGGCGCCAACGTCCTCGACGTCGACGGCAACCGCTATCTCGATTTCACCGCGGGCTTCGGCGTCGCCGCCGTCGGTCACCGCCACCCGCGGGTCGTCGCCGCGCTCCGCGAGCAAAGCCATCGCCTGATCCATGGCCTGGGCGACGCCCAGCCGCACCCCGGGCGCGCCGCTTTGGCCCAGCGTCTCGCGCGCCTGCTACCCCTCGACGATCCGCGGATCCACTTCGCCGTCTCCGGCGCCGACGCCGTCGAGATCGCCCTCAAGACCGTCCTCCTCACCGGCCGTGGTCCCGGCATCCTGGCCTTCGACCCCGGGTACCATGGCGTCACCCTCGGGGCTCTCGCCGCAACCTCCCGAAGCGCGTTCCGTGACCCCTTCGCTCCGCATCTTCACGGCCATCTCCACCGTCTGCCCTTCGCCTGCGACCCCGAGGAGATCGAGCGCCTCCTCGCCGGGCGACCCGAAATCGGCTGCGCGCTGGTGGAGCCGGTGGTCGGTCGCGAGGGGGTGCTGGTGCCTCCCGCCGGCTGGCTGGCCCACGTCGCCGCCGCCTGCCGCCGCCACGACGTGCTGCTCGTCGCCGACGAGATCTTCACCGGCTTCGGCCGCACCGGCCGATGGTTCGCGGTGGAGCACGAGGGCGTGCGACCCGACCTCCTGTGCTGTGGCAAGGCGCTCGGCGGCGGCCTGCCCATCGCCGCCGTCGCCGGCCGTACCGAGCTGATGGCGGCCTGGGCCTCCGGCGGGGAGGCGCTCCACACGGGCCCCTTCGTCGCCCACCCCCTCGCCTGCGCCACCGCCCTCGCCACCCTCGACGTCCTCGAGGAGGAAGATCTCGCCGCCCGCGCCCTTGGCCTGGAGCACCTCGTCGCGCGGGCGGTCGAGCCTTGGGCGGGTCGCGTCGCCGGGGTCACCGCGATCCGGGGCCGCGGCCTCCTGTGGGGGGTCGATCTCGAGAGCGCCGACCTCGCGAGCGCCTGGGTCGCGGCCGCGCGCCGCCGGGGAGTGCTCCTCCTCGCCGGTGGTCCCGAGGGCCGGGTCGCCCAGCTGGTGCCACCGCTCACCGTCACCGAGCGCCAGCTGGCGGACGGGCTCGAGAGGCTCGAGTCGGCCCTCGAAGCGGTCGCCGGACGGACGCGCCGATGAGCTCCGCCGCGACGCCGGCAAGGGTCGTTCGGGTGGTGGTGGTCCACCATGGCGATCCCGCGCCGACCTTCGCGGCGATCGACGCCGTGCTCGCCGACACGTCGAGCTCGCAGCGTCGCTTGGTGGTGGTCGACAACTCGGGAACGCTCGATCCCTCGCGGTTGCCACGGGGAGTCCTCTACCTGGCCTGCCCCGACAACCCGGGCTTCGGTGCCGCGGTCCATCGCGGTCTCGAGCTCTTGGCCGGACATGGGCCGATCCTCGCCTTGAACCACGACGTCCGCGTCGAGCCGGGCTTTCTCGACGCCTCCGTCGCGGCCCTCGAGGCTCCCGACCCGACCGGCCGCGGTGGTCGGGTGGGCGCCGCCGCCGGACCTCTCTACCTCGACCGGCCCGGGGGACGCCTGTGGTACGCCGGCGGCCGCGTCCGATGGCTCACCGGCACCGTGGTCCAGAACCGCGACCCGGGGGCGGCGGGCCGGGAGCGCGACGTCGGTTTCCTCCCGGGCGCCGCGCTGGTCGTCGCCGCCGAGGCCTGGGGGTCGGTGGGCGGCTTCGACCCCTCGATCTTCCTTTACCACGAGGACGTCGACCTGTCGCTCCGTCTGCGCCGCGCCGGCTGGCGGCTGCGCTTCGAGCCGGCGATGGTCGCGGTTCATCCGGTCGGTGCCGCCACCGGCTCCGGCGAGGCGTCGCCCTTCTATCTCGAGGAGCTGACCGCGACCCGTCTACGGCCCTTCCGGAGCCCGCTTCACCGGCTGTACCTCGCCGTCCTCCACACCGGCTGGGTGGCACTTCGCGCGCTCCGCTACACCCTCCGCCGGGCTCCGGGGGACGCCGTCCGGGTGCGCGCGCTGCTCCGTGGCCACCGCCGGGCCCTCACCTCGTTCATCGGCCACGGCTGCCGGCCCGGCGGCATACAATCCCGCCGAGAGGATTGATCCCCGTCATGGCCGAGACCACCGAACCCCGTCCGCCGTCTTTCAAGGTCGCCTTCATCGGCAGCCACGGCGTCGGCAAGACCACGCTGTGCTACGGCCTCGCCGCGCAGCTCAAGGTCGACGACATCCCCCTCGACGTGGTCCACGAGGTGGCCCGGCGCTGTCCACTGCCGGTCAACGAGCAGACCGGGGTGGCCTCCGAGTCGTGGATTCTGCACACCCAGATCGCTGAAGAGATCCTCGCCCAGGCCCGCTACCCGCTGGTCATCTGCGACCGCAGCGCTCTCGACAACTACGTCTACCTGCTGTTGAGCGACGGACCCCAGGAGGGGCTCGAGCTGCTGGTCGACTGGTGGATGGCGAGCTATGACCTGCTGATCCACGTGCCGGTGTGCGATGAACCGTCCGCCGACGGCTTCCGTTCCGAGAACCCGGCGTTCCAGCGCGCCATCGACGAACGCCTGGTCCAGGAGCTCACCCGCCGCGGTCTCACCGCCCTGGCACTCGACCCGGCCCAGCGATCGGGCTGGCTCGAGTGCGCCACCGCGGCGGTGCGCGAGCGCATCGCTCCACGCCAGCTTCGCCTGTTGTAACGACGAACCCGCTAATCCGCTATAGAATCTTGTTCGCTTTGGATACCTCCGACCGCCTTCGCCGCTGGGCCAGCTTCGCCCACTTCACCGACGGCCAGATCGCCCACCTGGCCGCCAAGGTCGAGGTGCAGCACCACGCCGCCGGCACCGAGCTCTTTCCGGCCGGTAGCGAGACCCGCCAGGCCTACCTCATCGATCGCGGCAAGGTGACCATCGAGCGGCAGACGCCCTACGGCCTCTACGCCCTCGCCGAGCTCGATGCCGGTGACCTGTTCGGCGAGTCGGGCTTCATCGACCAGCAACCGCGCTCCGGCGCTGCCCACATCCTCGAGGACGCCGAGCTCGTGTGCTTCGACCCCGAAGCCCTCACCGAGCTCATGGAGCAGGACCAGCGGCTCTCGGTGGCGCTCTACTGGTGCTTCTGGAAGAGCCTGGCGAACAAGCTGCGCACCACCAACAGCAAGCTGTCGCAATTCTTCTCGGAGGCGGGGAAGCCACCGACCAGCCCGCCGCCTTTCCGCAAGGATCCCTCCGGCGAATTCCGTATCGACCTCGCTGCCAAGCGCAAGCTCTTCCAGGAGCAGAAGCTCTCGGCCCTCGAGATCAACTTCCTGGCGTCGTTGTCGCGCGAGCAGAAGGTGGCACCGGGTGAGGTGATCTTCCACGAAGGCGACGTCGGCGACGCCATGTACGTGGTCCTCGACGGCCGCGTGATGATCAGCAAGTACATCCCCGGCGCCGGCGAGGAGGCCCTGGCCTTCCTCGAGCGTGGGGACTATTTCGGCGAGATGGCGCTCATCGACCAGCAGCCGCGCTCCGCCGACGCCAAAGCGCCGGAGGAAGGCGCGGTCCTCCTCGCCATCCCGCGCGAGGTGGTCGAGGGCCTGCTCGACATTCACAAGCTGTCCTCGCCGCGCCTCTTGAAGATCCTGTGCAACCTGATCGCCGAGCGTCTCCGCGAGCTCAACGAGAAGCTGATCACCTGGTTCATCTTCTCGGGTGGTGGCGGCACCCACTGACCTCGCTGTCCGTCGGCGACCCCTCGATCCGATCTCAGCTCGGCTCGATCTTGGCGAGCACCTTCCGCACCTGTGACGACAGCGGGAGGTCGCCGAGCTCCTGCCGTCGGAAGAAGCCCGGCTCGAGACGTCCTTCACTCACCGTCCCCGAAGGCTGGACGCAGGCGCGCCACACCTCGAGCGTGATGGCGCGATGGGTGATCGAATGCCGCGCCGTGCCACAGGGCGTTTCGAGCCGCCAAACACCGCCATAGCGCTCGGCGAGGACCGCCTCCGAAGCTGCCAGCGACTCTGCTTCGGAGACCAGGAACTCGCCGCCCGCGACCTCGGCCCACGGCAGCTCCCAGGTTCCGGCGAGGAGCTCCGCATCGTCGGGACGGCGGTAGAGCAGCAGGCGTTCCTCCTCGGACACGACCGCGACGCGGTGGCGGACGCGGATCGGCGCCTTGCGCTCGCGGGCGGGTGGAAAGCTCTCGGGCCGGCCGCTCGCCAGACCCTGGCAACTCGCGGCCAAGGGACACGCATCGCAGCGGGGTCGAAGCGGCACGCAGACCGTTGCCCCGAGCTCCATCAGAGCCTGGTTCGAGTCCCCAGGCCGATGCGGGTCGAGGAGCTCTGCCGCCTCCGTGGCGAGCCGCCGACGCACCGCGACCTTCTTGGGATCCTCCGCCGACGCGAGGAGACGGCTGACCACGCGTTCAACGTTGCCGTCGAGCACCGGAACCACCTCACCAAAGGCGATGCTGGCGATGGCGGCGGCCGTGTAGGCACCGATCCCCGGCAGCCCGCGAAGCTCCACCGCGGTCTGCGGCATGCTCGTCGACGTAGCGGCGATCTCGCGCGCAGCGGCATGGAGCTGGCGCGCCC
>JAGQSE010000282.1 GCA_020439725.1 Acidobacteriota bacterium | reverse complement strand
TCGCTGGTGCCCGCGGCGCTGGCGGCGGTGGCCAAGGGCGGGGTCGTGGTGTGCGCCGGGATCCACATGAGCGAGATCCCGGCTTTCCCCTACGAGCTCTTGTGGGGTGAGCGCGTGCTGCGGTCGGTGGCCAACCTCACCCGGCGGGACGGCGCCGAGCTCCTCGAGCTGGCGCCCCGGGTGCCGATCCGCACCTCGGTGACCACGTACCCCTTGGCCGAGGCCCAGCGGGCGTTGGCGGATCTACGCTCGGGACGGCTCGAGGGGGCGGCGGTGCTGGTGCCCGGCGCTCGCGGCACCGGCGAGCCGAAACCTTGACCGGGGCGCACCGTAAACAAGGCGTCGGATAGCCTCGGGTCTCCGCGGGGTGCGCGGCGGGCTCCGGGGCATCCGGATCCAAACTTCTCGGACGCACGAAGACTTGTTCGATGGCCGGTGTGGACCCACGGCGCTGCCGTGGAGGGATCGGTTTCGCGACGCCTTCGACCCGGACCCGTTCGACCAACCTTGGAAGCGGTGGCAGGTGGCCCCATGATCCGTCTCGAGAACCTCCACAAGTCCTATCGTGCGGCGGGTTCCTCGCTCCACGTCCTCAAGGGCATCGACCTGACCATCGAAGCCGGGGAGATGGTGTCGATCATGGGCTCGTCGGGGTCGGGCAAGTCGACGCTGATGAACGTCCTGGGGATTCTCGACGGGTATGACGACGGCTCGTACCACCTCGACGGCACGCTGATTCGCGGTCTCGACGAGCGCACCGCGGCGCGCTACCGGAACCGCCTCCTCGGCTTCATCTTCCAGAGCTTCAACCTGATCCCCTTCAAGACCGCGATGGAGAACGTCGCGCTGCCGCTCTACTACCAGCGAGTGGGTCGGCGGCGGCGCAACGCCGTCGCGCTGGAGCTCCTCGACCGCGTCGGTCTCGGCGACCGCGCGGAGCACCGTCCAAACCAGCTCTCTGGCGGCCAGCAGCAACGCGTCGCCATCGCCCGGGCGCTGATCGCCGAGCCCAAGGTGATCCTCGCCGACGAGCCCACCGGCGCCCTCGACTCGGCGACCTCCCTCGAGGTGATGGAGCTCCTGCGCGAGGTCAACCGCCAGGGCACGACCGTGGTCATCGTCACCCACGAGCACGACATCGCGGGGCTCACCGACCGCGTCATCCATCTCCACGACGGCTTGGTGGTGCGCGACGAAGCCGTCGGCGTCGAGGGGCACGGGGTGCGCCCCGTCGTTCTCGCCGCGGCCGGTGACGCGGTGGCGACGGGCGCGCCGGTGTTCGGGGAGAGCTGAGGGTGTTCGACGTCGACAAGTGGCAGGAGATCCTGACCACCATCCGTCACAACAAGCTGCGCACCTTCCTCACGGGTTTCAGCGTCGCCTGGGGCATTTTCATGTTGATGGTGCTCCTCGGCTCCGGAAACGGCTTGGCGCATGGCGTCGAGTACCAGTTTCGCGACGACGCCATCAACAGCATCTGGGTCTCCACGGGCCAGACCAGCCTGCCCTACAAGGGGATGCAGCCGGGTCGCGCCATCCTGCTCAACAACCGTGACTTCGCGGACATCAAGGACCACGTCGACGGCGTCGAGTACATCACCGGCCGCTTCTACATCAGCGGCGACGTCACGGTGAGCTATCGAGATCAGTACGGCACCTTCGACATCCGGTGCGTCCACCCGGACCACCGCTATCTCGAGAAGACCATCGTCACCGGCGGCCGGTTCATCGACCAGCTGGACCTCGATCAGTACCGCAAGGTGGCGGTGATCGGCGCGGCGGTCGAGGAGGCGCTGTTCAAGACGCGGCCGGCCCTCGGGCGCTACATCAAGGTCAACGGCATCCCCTTCAAGGTGGTGGGGACGTTCCGCGACGAGGGCGGGCAGGGCGAGATGGAAAAGATCTATCTGCCCATCACCACCGGCCAGCGGGTGTTCAACGGCGCGGACCGGGTGGCGCAGATCATGCTGACCACCGGCGACGCCGGTCTCGCCGAGAGCCAGGCGATGACCCAGGAGATCACCGCCGGCCTGGCGGCACGGCACCGTTTCGACCCCGAGGACCCGCGCGCCGTCTTCGTGCGCAACAACAACGAGTTCTTCCAGCGCATCCTCCAGATCATCACCGGCATCCGCGCCTTCGTCTGGCTCATCGGTCTCGGCACCATCCTCGCCGGCGTCGTCGGGGTCAGCAACATCATGATGATCACGGTGCAGGAGCGCACCCGCGAGATCGGCGTACGCAAGGCGCTCGGCGCGACCCCGG
>JAGQSE010000281.1 GCA_020439725.1 Acidobacteriota bacterium | reverse complement strand
GCTGGTTGTAGCTCTTGACGCTGAAGGCGCCCACCGCCTTCATGCGGCGCAGGTGACCGAGGGCGTCGTCGAGAGAGTCGACCTTGGCGGTGAAGGCGGTGGTGGCGCCATAGAGGATCGTTCCGGTGGAGAAGATCCGCGGCGCGAGGATCTCTCCGGCGCGCGCCATCTCCGCGGCGGCGAAGATCTCCGCGGTGTCGTTGGAAGGATCGTGGAGCGTGGTCACGCCGTAGGTCAGCGTCGCGTAGTCGAACCAGTTCTGCTCGGGAATGATCTGCGACGACCCCTGCTCGCCGTGCCAGTGGACATCGACGATGCCCGGGAGCACCGTGTGCCCGGAGACGTCCACGGTGCGGGCTCCAGCGGGGACCGCGACCTGGGCGCGGGGACCGACGGCGACGATGTGGTTGCCGTCGATGACCACGGTACCGTCCTCGATCACCTCGTCGCCCTTCATGGTCACGACGCGCCCGCCGACCAGCGCGATCGTGCCGTCGGGACGATCCGCTGCCACGTCGAAGCCGATGTCTCGGCCGCTTTCGGGAGGATCCGGGAGCTCCTCCGGCGCACCGTCGAGGAACGCGAAGAGATCGGGCAGCCGGCGGCTGTAGAGCTCGGGGCCCAGGCTCCAGTAGAGCCCCGATGAGTCACCGGCCCACTGCAGGTAGGTGCCCGCGTCCCGCGTCACCTTGCGGGTCGGCAGGCTCATGCTGCCAGGGCCGACGGCACGGCTGGTGCCGATCTCCGGGAACGGGGTGACATAGGCGTTGAACCGCTCGGTGAAGGCGAGCCAGCGACCGTCGGGGGAAACTCGGAAGCGGGTCGCCCAATCGCTGGTGGCGACGACGCGCTCGTCGAGCCCATCGAGGGTCACCGACACCAGGCTCCTCGAGCCGTCGTCCTCGATGCGCTCGAGGTAGACGCGGTCCAAAGCGGCCCCGAAATGCGGGTCGGTGCCATCGGCGGCGAGGCGCCTGGCGGCGCCGCCGGCGAAGGGAATCCGATAGACACCGGGGTCGAGGGAGGCGCGCGGATCGAGCAGCCAGCCACCCTCGATCTTGCGGTAGATGACGGTCTTCGAGTCCGGTGAGACGGCAGGCTCGATGTAGTGACCGGGGTGCTCGGTGAGCACGCGGCCGGCGCCACCGGCGGCGGAGACGACGCGCACGTCGCCGAGCTTCTCGTCGTTCCACGTGGTGTAGACCACCCACTTGCCGTCGCGGGTGAAGGTGGGGAAGAGCTCGAAGTGATCGTTCTGGCTGGTCAGCCGCCGCGGCTTGCCGTCGGGCAGGTCGCGGATCCACAGGTGCCCCAGCGCCTGAAAGACCACCTTGTCCCCCGCCGGGGCGACCTCGACCCAACGCAGCATCTTGGTGTGGAAGGTGTCCGGCGCCGGGTCGTTGGCGAAATGCAGCGCCTCGGCCACCATGCGCGTGCTCCGCACGTGGAACGGGATCTCCTCGACGCGATCGTCGCCCGTCCACAGGCGGTGAATCTTGCCGGCGGCCCAGAACACGAGGCTCCGGCTGTCGGGAGTCCAGGCCATCACCGGGTAGACGCCGTGGATCGCCCAGGTCTCCTGCATGTCGCGCTCGAGATCACCGTAGAGCGGACGCACGGAACCGCTCTCGAGATCGAGGAGCTCGAGCACCGAGTGGGCGCGGACGCGGCGGACGAAGGCCAGGTAGCGGCCGTCCGGGGAGGGTGTCGGACGCACCGCACCGCCGGGACCACCGATCAGCTTCTGGGTTTCACCGGTCTCGCGGTTGACGCGGAAGATCGCGTAGATCTCGCCGTTGGGGTCCTTGTTGTACTCGAAGACCGGCCCCGGCGTGGTGTCGCGGCTGTAGTAGAGGTAGCGGCCGTCGGGGGAGAAGGCAGGCTCGCCGAGGTCCTTCTGGTCGTTGGGCTTCTCGACCATCTGGACGCCCTCGCCGCCCGACCGGTGATAGAGCCAGATCTCGCCCGAGCCCAGCGAGCGGGTCTTGGTGAAGTGCTTGCGACCGGCGACGTACTGGCCGTCCGGAGTCCACACCGGGCTGTTGAGCAGCCGGAACTTCTCGTCGGTGATCGCCTTGGCGTCCGAGCCGTCGCGCTTGATCAGCCACAGGTTGTCGCCGCCGGCGCGGTCGCTGGTGAAGGCGATGAAACGGCCGTCGGGGCTGTAGCGCGGCTGCATGTCCCAGGCCATGCCCTCGGTCAGCGCTTTCGCCTCGCCGCCGGCGATGGGTAGGGTATAGAGGTCGCCGAGCAGGTCGAAGACGATCTCGTCACCCTCGGGGCTGACGTCGA
>JAGQSE010000280.1 GCA_020439725.1 Acidobacteriota bacterium | reverse complement strand
CACCAGGACGTGCCCTTCGAACGGCTCGTCGAGGCGCTCCGCCCGGAGCGCGACCTGGCTCATTCGCCGCTCTTCCAGGTGATGCTCTCACTCCTCGACGAGGCGGGGGAGGACCTCTCCTGGCCGGGGCTCGAGGTCACCGTCGAGGCCTCGAACAGCGCGACGTCGAAGTTCGACCTGACGCTCCACGCGGAGCGCTCGCGACGCGGTCTGGCGTGGACCTTCGAGTACAACGCGGATCTCTTCGAGGTGTCCACCGTCGAGCGCCTGGGCGGGCACCTGGAGACGCTCCTCGAGGCCGCGGTCCGCGAGCCCGCGACGCCGCTCCATCGCCTACCGCTGCTCACCGCCGCCGAGCGCGGCCAGCTCGAGGAGTGGAACGCCACCCGCCGCGGCTATGGCACCGCCACCTGTCTCCATCGCATGTTCGAGGAGCAAGCGGAGCTCCTGCCCGACGCCATCGCCCTCGAATACGACGGCCGGACCTTCGATTATCGGACGCTCAACCGGCTGGCCAACGTCCTGGCCCACCGGCTGCGCGAGTCAGGGGTAGGGGTCGACACGCTGGTCGGCGTGTTCATGGAACGCTCGGTGGAGATGGTCGTGGCGCTCCTGGCGATCCTCAAGGCGGGGGGCGCCTACGTGCCCCTCGACCCGGACTACCCGGCGGAGCGTCTCGGCTTCATGGCCGCCGACGCCGACATGCCGCGGGTGCTGATCCAGGAGCATCTGCGCGAGCGGCTGCCCGCGGCGGCGCCGGAAGCGCTGGCGGTGTCCGCCGACGAGCTGGCCGGAGCCGCGGCGGCGGGGGCACCGGCGGCCAACGATCCCAAACCCGCCCTGCCCGACAGCCTGGCCTACATGATCTACACCTCGGGCTCCACCGGGCGGCCCAAGGGGGTGATGAACAGCCACCGCGGGATCTACAACCGGTTGCTCTGGATGCAGGAGGCCTATCGTCTCGACCACGACGACCGGGTGCTGCAGAAGACGCCCTTCAGCTTCGACGTCTCGGTGTGGGAGTTCTTCTGGCCGCTGATCACCGCCGCCCGCCTGGTGGTGGCACGACCCGGCGGCCATCAGGACCCGTCGTACCTGGCGGAGATCATCCAGCGGCGACGGATCACCACGCTGCATTTCGTCCCGTCGATGCTCCAGGTCTTCGTCGAACAGGCGGACGTCGGCGCGTGCCGGAGCCTCAGGCGCGTGATCTGCAGCGGCGAGGCGCTGCCGGCGGACCTGGTGCGCCGTTTCCACAGCCGCTCGACGGCGGAGCTCCACAATCTCTACGGCCCCACCGAGGCGGCCATCGACGTCACCTTCTGGCATTGCGACCGCGAGACGCCGCGCGCCGTGGTGCCCATCGGCCGGCCCATCGCCAACACCCAGGTTCACGTCGCCGATGGGCACCTCCAGGTCGTGCCCGTGGGCGTCCCCGGGGAGCTGCTGCTCGGCGGCGTCAACCTGGCGCGAGGCTACCGCGGCCGGCCGGCGCTGACCGCCGAGCGCTTCATCCCGGATCCATTCTCGACGGTCCCCGGCGCGCGGCTCTACCGGACCGGCGACGAGACCCGCTGGGCCGCGGACGGCGTGGTGGACTTCCTCGGCCGGCTCGACTTCCAGGTCAAGCTGCGGGGTCTGCGTATCGAGCTGGGCGAGATCGAGGCGGCGCTGGTCGAGCACGAGGCGGTGCGCGAGGCGGTGGTGCTGGTGCGCGAGGACACGCCCGGCGACCAGAGGCTGGTGGCCTACTGGGTGCCGGCCGCGGGGGTCGAGGCCGGTGAGAACCCGGTCCGCGAGGAGCTGGTCGGCGAGCTTCGGCGGTACCTCCGGCGGCGCCTGCCCGACTACATGGTGCCGGGGCCCTTCGTGGCCCTGGAGGCGCTGCCGCTGTCGCCCAACGGCAAGGTGGAGCGCAAGGCCCTCCCCGTCCCGGGCTCCGAGCGCTCGGCGGCTCCGGTCTACGCCGCCCCCGGCGGCGGCCTCGAGCGCGACCTGGCGAGCCTGTGGCAGGAGGTGCTCAAGGTCGAGCGAGTCGGTCTCGACGACAACTTTTTCGATCTCGGCGGGCATTCGCTGCTGCTGCTCCAGGTTCAGCGCCGTCTCGAGGCGCTGGTTCCCGAACCGCCCTCGCTGGTCGAGCTCTTCCAGTACCCGACGCTGCGCAGCCTCTCCGCCTTCCTGCGGGGAGGCGAGGCGCCGGCGGTGACGCGTATGGTCGAGGTCGTCGAGCCCGCCGCCGCCGGCGAGCGCGACATCGCCCTGATCGCCGCCCACGGGCGCTTCCCCGGGGCCTCGGGAATCGAGGAGCTGTGGGCCAACCTCGAGGCCGGTCTCGAGACCATCTCCTTCTTTACCGACGGCGAGCTCGAGCGCTCGCCCTTCGCCCCCGGCGACCCGTCGGCCGCGGACTTCGTCAAGGCCGGCGGCGTGGTCGAGGGCGCCGAGCTCTTCGACGCCGGCTTCTTCGGCTTCACCCCGCGCGAGGCGGAGATCCTCGATCCGCAGCAGCGGCTCTTCCTCGAGTGCGCCTGGGAAGCCCTCGAGCTCGCCGGTATCGATCCCGGGCGCGCCGTCGGCCGCATCGGCGTGTGGGCCGGCGCGGGGCTCAACTCTTATCTCCAGGTCAACCTCCTGTCGCGCCCCGAGATCCTCGCCGCCAGCGGTGGGTACCAGCTGATGCTGGCCAACGACAAGGACTTCCTGGCGACACGGGTGGCCTACAAGTTGGGGCTCAAGGGACCCGCGGTGACGGTCCAGACCGCCTGCTCGACCTCGTTGGTGGCGGTGCACATGGCCTGCCGGGCGTTGCGCGCCGGGGAGTGCGAGGTGGCGCTGGCGGGCGGTGCCACCGTGCGGGTGCCGCAACGCACGGGCTACCAGTACGAGCCGTCGATGATC
Organism: Acidobacteriota bacterium; assembly: GCA_020439725.1. Classification (GTDB taxonomy): domain Bacteria; phylum Acidobacteriota; class Thermoanaerobaculia; order Multivoradales; family JAHZIX01; genus JAGQSE01. Next base: position 287 of record JAGQSE010000280.1, on the reverse strand, counting down.
CAGTCGCCGGACGGTCATTGCCGTGCCTTCGACGCCGAGGCCCGCGGCACCGTCGGTGGCAATGGCGTCGGCGTCGTGGTGCTCAAGCGCCTGTCCCGGGCGAAGGCCGACGGCGACCGTATCCTGGCGGTGATCAAGGGCTCGGCGGTCAACAACGACGGCTCCCTCAAGGTGGGGTTCACGGCGCCGGCGGTGGAAGGGCAGACCGAGGTCATCGCCGAGGCGCTGGCCGACGCCGGGGTCGAGGCGGCTTCGGTGGGCTATGTCGAGGCCCACGGCACCGGCAC
>JAGQSE010000279.1 GCA_020439725.1 Acidobacteriota bacterium | reverse complement strand
CTGAAGCCGGGCGACGAGGTCACGATCTCGGGGCCCTTTGGCGAGTTCTTCGCCAAGGACACCAAGAACGAGATGATGTTCATCGGCGGCGGTGCCGGTATGGCGCCGATGCGCTCGCACATTTTCGACCAGTTCCGGCGGCTGCACACCGACCGCAAGGTGACCTTCTGGTACGGCGCGCGCAGCTTGAACGAGACCTTCTACGTCGACGACTTCAACAGCATCGCCGCCGACTATCCCAACTTCACCTGGCACATGGCGATGTCCGAGCCCCAGCCGGAGGACAACTGGCAGGGCTACACCGGCTTCATCCACCAGGTGGTCTACGACCATTACCTCAAGGACCACCCGGCGCCGGAAGACATCGAGTACTACCTGTGCGGACCGCCGTTGATGCTCGACGCGTGCATGAAGATGCTCGACAGCCTCGGCGTTGAGCCCGAGAACATCCTCTTCGACGATTTCGGTTGATCGGCGGCGACGCCCTCGGCGTCGCGCTGGGAGACGACATGGAACAGGGCGCGGATCGCCTTCCGATCGGGGCGAGGCGCCCTGTTCGTGTCTTGTCGCCGGCAGCGGCGGGGCTCGCTCTCGCGCTGTTCGTCGCTTCGCTGGTCACCGGCTGCGGACCGGCGGCCCCCGACGAGCACGTCTTCGAGGGCGCGACCATGGGGACGCGGTACACCGTGCGGGTGGTCGGGCCGAGCTTCGGCGCCGAGCGTCTCGAACAGATCCGGCAGCGCATCGAGGAGCGTCTCGACGACGTCAACTCGAAGATGTCGACCTACCAGGCCGACTCGGAGCTTTCCCAGTTCAACCGTTGGCAGGAGACGACGCCCTTCGGGTTGTCGAGCGAGACGATCCGCGTCTTCGCCGAAGCCCTCGAGCTCAGCCGGTGGAGCGACGGCGCCTTCGACGTCACCGTCGGCCCGCTGGTCAACGCCCTGGGCTTCGGCCCCGCCGGCGAGCCGCTGGCGTTGCCCACGGACGAGGAACGGGCCGAGCTGCTGCGCCATGTCGGCTGGCAGAAGCTCACCCTGGACAGCGCGGCGGGGACTCTGAGCAAGAGCGATCCCGAGGTCTATTGCGACCTGTCGGCGGTGGCCAAGGGCTATGGCGTCGATCGCGTGGCCGAAGGCCTCGAGGATCTCGGGGTCGAGAGCTATATGGTCGAGGTCGGTGGCGAGGTGCGGACCGCCGGGACCAACCGGCACGGCGAGGCCTGGCAGATCGGCATCGAGCGACCCGTGAGCGAGGCACGCCAGTTGCAGAAAGTCGTTCCCATGAGCGGCTGGGCCATGGCGACCTCGGGCGACTACCGTAACTTCTACATCCGCGACGGCCGCCGCTGGTCGCACACCATCGACCCGCGTACCGGACTGCCCATCGAGCACGGAGCCGCCTCGGTGAGCGTCGTCACCCCGACCTGCCTCGAAGCCGACGGTCTGGCCACGACCCTGATGGTGCTGGGACCGGAAGAGGGCTATCGCCGCGCCGAGGACGCCGGTCTCGCGGTCCTCTTTCTGCTCTTCGACGGCCAGGGGGGCTTCGAGGAGAAGGCGACCACCGCGTTCGAAGCGCTCCTCGCGAAGGGTTGAACGCGGATCCGATCCGCGCCAGGAGCGCCGCGCTATGATCAAGACCTGGGAGGAATCATGAGCCTTTTGCTACTCACCATTGCAGTTCTCGCACTGGCCATGACCGGCATGGCGGTCGGTGTGATCCTCAGCAACCGGGCGCTCCGCGGCTCCTGTGGCGGCATCGCCGTGCGGGGACCCGACGGCGAGCCCATGACCTGCGGCAATTGCAACTGCCGCCTGCCCGAGGACGAGGCGCCGGCCGAGACTTCGAGATCCTGAGGCAACCCGGGGCGGGCTCGTGCCCGCTTCATCAAGCGCGAGGAGGGAGTCCCGATGCCCGCAACCAAGCTTTCCGGAAACGCCATGCCCACGGCGAAGGACTGGATGACGCCGCCACGGCTCACCCTGCCCCCCGAAATGCCCATCGCCGACGCCATCGACCAGCTGGTCGAGCGGCAGGTCTCCACCTTGATGGTGGTCCACGGCAAGACCGCGAAGCTGGTGGGGATCCTCACCGACAAGGACTGCCTGCGGGTGCTTTCACGGGCCATCTACGACGAGCACGTGACGCCGGCCAAGGTCGCCGACTACATGTCCGAGGTCAAGGTGACCATCGGCCCCGACATGGACATGTTCGCCATCGCCGAGCAATTCCTGTCGTGCCACTTCCAGACCCTGCCGGTAGTCGAGGACGGGGTCCTGCTGGGGCGTATCGGCCGTAAAGACCTGCTCCAGGGCATCCAGGCCTTCCTCGCCGCCAAGGCCGAGGAGCAGCAGAAGATGTTGACCGCCAGCCATCGGCGAGAACGCCCCCGTTCGATCGAGGACATGCAGCGCGCCGCGGCCAAGGAGAGCCGAGAGACCCTGGCCCAACGCTTCACCCGCAACCGCTGATCGGTTGCCTTCGCCGGTCGCAAGACATCGAAACCACGTCGGCGCGCAGCCCGCGCGCCCCCGTCGCCGTCCCTTTGGGCGGTAGCGCCTGGAGGATCAGATGGCCCAATCGGAGATGGACCCGTCGGAGAAGGCCCCGTCGGAAGCGTCACGCCGCAGGCGGGTGTTCTCGGGGATTCAACCCTCGGGATACATGCACCTGGGCAACTACCTCGGGGCGGTGCGTCGCTGGGCGCGCCACCAGGATGACAAGGAGTGTCTCTACTGCATCGTCGACCTCCACGCCATCACGGTGCCGCAGGAGCCCGAGGCGTTGCGGCAACAGACGCGTTCGGCGGCGGCGCTGCTCCTGGCGGCGGGGATCGACCCCGCGCGCTCGACCCTCTTCGTCCAGAGCCATGTCCGCGCTCACGCCGAGTGCTGCTGGCTCTTCACCTGCCTGACGCCGCTCGGCTGGCTCGAGCGGATGACGCAGTTCAAGACCAAGGCGCGGCAGCAACAGAGCGTCCAGGCGGGGCTGTTGATCTACCCGGTCCTGATGGCGGCGGACATCCTGCTCTATGACGCCGACGACGTACCCGTCGGGGACGACCAGCGTCAGCACCTCGAGCTGGCCCGGGATATCGCGCAGCGCTTCAACCACCTCTACGGCGATACCTTCCGCATCCCGACGGCGACGATTCCCGAGGCCGGTGCCCGGGTCATGGGTCTCGACGACCCGCAGAACAAGATGAGCAAGGGGCAGAGCCACATCCGCGGCCACGCGGTGCGCCTGACCGACGGCGACGACGAGATCCGCTGGGTGCTCAAGCGAGCGGTCACCGACTCGGGCCGCGAGATCCGCTTCAGCGACGACGCGGAGCGCGCCGGGGTCAACAACCT
>JAGQSE010000278.1:3139-3806 GCA_020439725.1 Acidobacteriota bacterium | reverse complement strand
CCCAGCGCCAGCGCCGACCACAGCTCCCACACCGAGGCGTCGAATCCCACCCCCGCTAGGAGCGTCGACCGCGTCCCAGGGCCGACGTCGTGGGCCCGGCCGTGCCAGGCGATCAACGACGCCAGGCCGCGGTGGGCCAGCAGCGTCCCCTTGGGCTGCCCCGTCGACCCCGAGGTGTAGATCACATAGGCCAGGTCGTCGGGGGAGGGTGGCAGCAGCGGCTCCGTCGAGATCCCGGGTCCGGAGTCGAGCACGCCCGGAGTGATGACTTCGAGCCCCACTGCTCCGAAGACCTCCCCTGTCGTTACGACGAGCCGAGCGCCCGCGTCGCGCGCCATCCACACCAGCCGCTCCGCCGGGTGCGCCGGGTCGAGGGGCAGGTAGGCACCTCCCGCCCGCACCACCGCCAGCGCCGCCAGCACCAGCTCGATCGAGCGTTCGAGACAGAGCGCGACCACCACCTCCCGGCCCACGCCACGACGGCGGAGCTCGTCGGCCCAGCGCCGCGCGCGTCTCTCGACTTCGCCATAGCTGACGAGCTCACCCGCCGCACCCTCAAGCGCCGGTGCTTCAGGCCGCTCCCGCGCCAGCTCCAAGAAGCGCGAGACGACCGTCTCCGGCGACCGCTCGGCCACCGGGCCGCCGCTCCACTCGACCAGCACCTGCT
>JAGQSE010000278.1:0-2982 GCA_020439725.1 Acidobacteriota bacterium | reverse complement strand
CGACGGCTCGAGGGCCAGCGTCAGGTCCTGATCGGTGAGACCGCGGGCCACCACTCGCGGCGTCGAGGGCGCGCAACCGGCCAGCTCGAGCGCCCGGCTCGGCGCGTTCTGGAGCGCCAGCGTCACCTGGTAGAGCGGGGCGTGGCTCAGCCCCCGCTCCGGCGCCGCCGCCTCGACCACCCGCGCGAAGGGCACCTCGCCGCGGGCGAAGGACTCGAGGGCCACCTCGCGACAGCCGGCCAGGTGCGCGGAAAGCGACACCTCGGCCGAGACCTTCGAGCGCAGCACCACGGTGTTGACGAAGAAGCCCACCAGCTCCTCGACCTCGCGGCGGTCGCGCCCCGCCACCGGCGTGCCGACGGCGATGTCCACCGCGCCCGACCAGCGGGCCAAGACCGTGGTCCAGGCCGCGAGGAGCACCATGAAGAGGCTCGCCGAGGCGGCGCGGCCACGGTCCTCGAGAAGCGAGACCAGCGCGGAATCGAGCCGCACCTCGAGCTGACCGCCGGCGAGGCTCCGCGCCGCCGGACGCGGCCGGTCGGAGGGAAGCTCGAGGGGCTCGAGACCCGCCAGCCGCTCGAGCCACCAGCCGAGCTCGGCCGCCGGCGACGATCCTGCGAGCTCAGAAGACTCGAGACGACCTCTCTGCCACGCCGCGTAGTCGCCGTAGCCCACCGCCGGTGGCTGCCGGCTGGGCTCGCCTCCGGCGACCCGCTCGCCGTAGGCCCTACCCAGCTCGGCGAAGAGCACGCCAAAGGACCAGCCGTCGAAGACCAGGTGGTGGACGGTCCACAGCAGCACGTGCCGTGCCGGCGGGCCGGCTTCGAGCCGCAGCAGACGGGCGCGGAGCAGCGGCGGGGTGGAGAGATCGAAGGGACGAGCGGCCTCTCGGGCCTCGAGACGAGCGCGCTCGGCCACCCGATCGCCGGCCGCCAGACCGCTGAGGTCGAGGACCGGCAGCGGCAGCGCCAGCGCCGGCTCGATGAGCTGCGCCGGCGCGCCCTCGGCGCTGCCGAACCCGGTGCGGAGCGCCTCCTGGCGGGCGACGACCACCTCGAGGGCCGCCGCGAGGGCACCGACGTCGAGGCGGCCGATCAGCTCCTGGGTGCGGCAGAGGAGAAAGAGCGGTGTGCCGGGGAGGAGCTGTTCGAGGAAATACAGCCGCTGCTGCGCCGCCGAAAGCGGCACCGGCACGGAAGGATCACGCCGTGGGATCCCATCGCCCTCTCCCGCCGTCCCTGCCGCGAGGCGCTGGCGCGCCCGCCGCAGACGTTCACCGAGGCCTGTGGCCCCCGCTCTGGATCCTTCCTTCTGGCCCTCGTCCATGCCTCACAGCTCGCCTCCCACGGCGCCCGGGCGCCGTGGCGAAGCGTCGAGCAGGGCGTGATCATCACACCCTGGCAAGAGGACCGGAAAACAACCGCCGAATCGTTCTTCCGGAAACGTCGGCGGAAAGAAAACAACCAAAGTTTCATGTAAAGAATACCACAGTGCATGCCCCCGACCTGCCGCCGGGGACTGGTTTCCCGGTGGCTCAATCGTGGCGTAGCGCAACCAGCGGATCGATCCGCGTGGCCCTCCGCGCGGGCAGGTACGAGGCCACGAGCGCCAACAGGGCGAGCACCACCGGCACCGCGACGAAGGTCAGGAGGTCGGTGGTTTCGACGCCGTAGGCGAGACCCTCGAGGAAGCTCGACAGGACGCTCCCCAGGAGCACCGACAGCCCCACGCCGACCACGATGCCGACCAGCGCCAGGAGCAGCGCCTTGCCGGTGATCAGCCGGAGGACGTCGGCGGCGCGGGCGCCGAGGGCCATGCGGACACCGATCTCCTGCCGCCGCTGGCTCACCGAGTAGGCCATGACGCCGTAGACGCCGATCCCCGCCAGGAGCAGCGCGACCAGGCCGAAGAGACCGAAGACCAGACCGTTGAACCGCGGCTGCGCCAGCGTCGCCGACAGGCGCCTGTCCATGGGCTGGACCTCTGCCAGCGGCTGCGCCGGGTCGACCGCCCACACCGCCTCGCGGACCTCGGGGGCGACGGTCATGGGGTCGCCGGCGGTGCGCAGGGCGACTCCGAGCGCCGCCAGCGGCAGCTGCGGGTAGGGCACGTAGAGCTGATCGGTGACATCGGTGCCTTGCCCCTGGTCACGGACCTGCCGGACGACACCGACGACGGTGCGCCACTTGCCGTCGGGCTCGATGCCGGGCAGCGACAGGCGACGGCCGAGGGCGCTCTGCCCGGGCCAGTAGCGCTTGGCCAACACCTCGTCGACGATCGCCACCGGTGTCGCCTCGGCGTCGTCGCGCTGGTCGAAGGCCCGCCCCTCGAGCACCGGGACGTCGAGAGCCGAGAAATAGCCCGGGCTGATCATGCCGTAGCGCACGATGCCGTCCTCGACCCCGGGCTCCACCTGCCGCCCTTCGACCGTCGGGATGCCGCCCATCAACCGATCCGCCGGTGGCAAGGACGAGTTCATCCCCACCGCCGCCACCCCCGGCACACCGCGCAGCCGTTCGAGCAACGAGCGGTAGAAGGCGGTGCGGTCCACGGGGCTGCGGTACTTGGTCGACGACAGGTCGAGCTGGAGCGTCAGCACGTGATCGGTGCGGAACCCCGGATCGGTGGCGAGGATGTGCTGCAGGCTGCGCAGGGTGAGGCCGGTCCCCACCAGCACCGTCAGCGCCAGCGCGATCTCCGCCACCACCAGGCCGTTGCGCAGCAGATGCCGGCTTGAACCCGGATCGGCGGTCTTGCCGCCCTCCTTGAGCGCGCCGACGAGGTCCGCCCGATACGCACGGAGCGCCGGCGCCAGACCGCACAGCAGACCGGTCAGAACCGTCACCCCGAGCGCGAACAGCGCGACGCGGCCGTCGATCCCCACCTCCTTGAGCCGAGGCAGGTCGGCGGGTCCGAAGGCGACGAGGAGCTTGGCGCCGATCCAGGCCAGCGCCAGACCGAGGAGCCCCGCGGGGATCGCCA
>JAGQSE010000277.1 GCA_020439725.1 Acidobacteriota bacterium | reverse complement strand
TCCCGACAGCTCTTCTCGAAGACCCTGCGCTCCCTCGAGGCGGATCGCGGGCGCCGGCTCCATGGCTGGCTGGCGGGGGTCCTGGTGCTGCTCCTGGCCTGGGGAGCGTGGTTCTTCTTCGGCTCGATGGCGGTCTTCGCGGTAAGCCGCGAAGGGCGGCTCGAGGTCGCCGGCGCCGCCCATCCGGTGGCGGCGCTCACCGCCGGGCGCATCGCCGCCGTCGACGTCACTCTCGGACAGACAGTGGCGGCGGGAGACGCGCTCGTCGAGCTCGACCCTGGAGCGCTTCCCGACCGTCGCCGACGCCAGCTAGAACGCCTCGAGGCGCTGGGGCGTCGCCGGGCAGCCCTTGAGAAAGAGCTCACCGGAGCCCGCAGCAGTCTCGCCGGCACCGCGGAGGAACGCCGCGCCGGGCTGGCCGAGGCCGCCGCGCGCCGGCGTGAGGCCGAGGCTGCCGCCGACCAGGCGCAGGCGGAGGTCGAGCGCCTCGAAGAGCTCACCGAAGCCGGCCTGGTCTCCGACGTCGACCTCGAGCGGGCGCGGAGCTACGCCGCCCAGCAACGCGCCGGCGCCGAGGCCCTGGCCAGCGCCCTCGAGCGCCGCCGCTCCGAGCTCGACCGCGGCCGGGAGGAGGCGCAGGCGCGGGTTCAGCGCCTCGAGAACGACCTCGCCGCCCTCGCCGAGGAGGCCGCCGCGGCCCAGGCCGAGCGCTCGGGCCTCGATCAGGAGCTCGCCACCCGCACCCTGCGAGCCCCCGAGGCAGGCGTCGTCGGCGAGCTCGCCGAGCTCACCCCGGGAAGCGCGGTCACCGCCGGCCAGGTGCTGGCGGCGGTGGTGCCCCCCGGCGAGACCCACGCCGTCGCCTGGTTCGCTCCCGCCGACGCCCTCGGGCGGATCCGCCCCGGGCAGCGCGCGCGGATCCTGCTCACCGGGTTCCCGCCGCTGCGCTACGGCGCCCTGGAGGCCCGCGTCGAGCGGGTCGGAACCGAGAGCTCGACCGTCGGCGGGGCGAGCCGAGTGCGGGTCGAGCTGCGTCTCGACCCGTCGGCGGCTCGCTCGGGGATCCCCCTCGAGCACGGTCTCCCGGCCACCGCCGAGATCGAGGTCGAGCGCGTCTCCCCCGCCGGCTACCTGTTCCGCACCGCCAGCCATCGCGGCGGCTCTCCATGAACCGAGCCGCGCGCGATCGCCGGCGCTGGCTGGCCCCCGAGGTGGTCCAGACTTCGCCGATGGATTGCGGCCCGGCGGTCCTCGGCAGCTTCCTCGCGGGCCATGGCATCACCGCCAGCTACGGCCGGCTGCGCGAGGCGTGCCAGACCGACGTCGACGGCACCTCCGTCGACACCGTCGAAGAGGTCGCGGTGCAGCTGGGCCTCGACGCCCGGCAGGTGGTGCGACCGGCCGATCACCTGCTGCTCCCCGGCTCTCCTCTCCTACCCGCCGTGGCGGTGGTGCGACGCGCCCAGGAAGGGCTCCACTTCGTCCTCGTCTGGCGCCGCCACGGCCCCTGGTTCCAGGTCATGGATCCGGCCCAAGGCCGCTGTTTCATTCCGGTACGACGCTTCTTGTCGCAGCTCCACACCCACTCCCTCGAGGTCGCCGCCGGCGCCTGGCGCGAATGGGCCGGACGCGGCGAGATGCGCGACGCCCTCGAGCAGCAGCTCGCCTCGCTGGGTCTCGGCCACCGGTCCGCCGCGACTCTGCTCGACCACGCCCTGGCGGATCCCGACTGGCGAGAGCTCGCCACCCTCGACGCGGCGGTACGGATGAGCCGGACGCTGCTCGAAACCGGCGCTCTCGGTCGCGGCCGCGACGCCGAGCGGCTGCTCCGCGCGAGCCTCGAGCGCGCGGGCCGCGAGCCCGAGCAGGCACAACGGATCATCCCCGTGCCCTTTTGGTCGGTGAGCCCGCTGGCGGGCGGAGCCTCTGCGGCCGAGCCAGGGGGCACCGACGAGGTCCTCGAGATGCGCGGCGCGGTGCTGGTCCACGCTCGCGGCCGGCTCGTGGAGCGCGTCGAGCCATCGCCCAAGGCCTTGTCGGCGAGCTCCCTCGAGGCAGTGACGCAGCCGGAGCCGAGCACCGCCCGGCGGCTCCTCGACTGGCTCGCCGACGAGGGACACCTCCGCCCGGCGCTGGTCGCCGCCGCCTTCGCCGCCGCCGGTGTCGCCGCCGCCGCCGAGGCCCTGGTGCTCCGCGGCTTCCTCGATCTGGCCGGCGGCCTCGGGGTCAGTAGCCAGCGCTGGGCGGCGCTCGGAGCCCTCTTCCTGCTGCTCCTCGCACTCCTCGGCATCGAGCTCCCCACCGCCCTCGCCGCGCTGCGTGCCGGCCGCCGCCTCGAGACCCGGCTGCGCCTCGCCTTCTTGCGCAAGATCCCGCTCCTCGGCGACCGGTTCTTTGCCAGCCGGCCGATCTCCGACATGGGCGAGCGCGGTCACTCGGTGCACGCGGTGCGCGCCATACCGGAGGTCGCCGGTCGATGCCTCAAGAGCGCGGCCGAGGCGGCGGTGCTCGGCGCCGGGCTCGTCTGGCTCGACCCGGGCCAAGGCTGGCTGACCGCGCTCCTCGCGCTGGTGTCGCTGGGCGGTCCGCTCTTGGCGCTGGGCTGGCTGGTCGAGCGCGATCTGACGGTGCGTACCCACCAGGGCGCCCTCGGCCGCTTCTACCTCGACGCCCTCCTCGGCGCGGTGCCGATCCGCAGCCACGGCGCCGGCGGCGCCGTGTCGAGACTGCAGGAAGAGCTCCTCACCGAGCTCGGTCGCGCCGACCGCTCGCTGCTCACCGCCTCGACGCTGGCCCAGGGTGGTGTCTCGGTCCTTGCCCACGGGCTCGCCGCGGCACTGGTGCTCGGCCACTGGGCAGGCGGCGGCGGGGCGGTGCTGCTGCTCGCCTACTGGGCTCTCCGGCTCCCCGCCCTCGGCCAACAACTCGGCCAGGGATTGCAGCAACTGGCAGGTCTACGAAACGCCGCCGATCGCCTCTTCGAGCCCCTCGGTGCAGCCGAAGAGGAAACCACCGAGAGTCCGCCGGCGGCACCCCACCACGAGCCCGGACTCGCCGTCGAGCTCCGCGGCGTTGCGGTGCGCGCCGCCGGTCACACGCTCCTCGACGGCATCGACCTGAGCGTCGCACCGGGAGAGCATCTGGCGATCCTCGGGGCCTCGGGGGCAGGGAAGTCGACCCTGCTCGGGGTCCTCCTGGGCTGGCACCGTCCGTATCGCGGTGAGCTGCGGATCGACGGCGAAGAGGTCGCCAGCCCGGCCAGCCTCCGACGGCAGATCGCCTGGATCGACCCAGAGATCCGCCTGTGGAACCGCTCGCTCTTGGACAACCTGCGCTATGGCGCCGACGACGAGGCCGGCGCGGCACCGAGCCTGGCCGAGGTGCTGCGCCGCGCCGACCTCCACGGCGTCCTCGAGCACCTTCCGGAAGGTCTCACGACCCGGCTCGGGGAGGGCGGCGCACGGCTCTCGGGGGGCGAGGGTCAGCGGGTGCGGCTCGGCCGAGCGCTGGCGCGGCGCGACGCGCGGCTGGTGCTCCTCGACGAGGCGCTCCGCGGTCTCGACGCGCCGAAACGGCGGCGTCTGCTCGCCGAGGTGCGCACGTGGTGGCGCGGCGCGACCCTCCTCGCCGTCACCCACGACGTCGCCGACAGCCGCGACTTCGACCGCGTGGCGATCGTCGAAGCGGGTCGCCTGGTCGAGATCGGCACCCCGGCGGAGCTCGCCGCCCGAGAGGATTCGCACTACGTCCGGCTGCTCGATGAGCGCCGAGACCTCGAAACCGACCTCGACGCCGCCGGCTGGCGACGCCTCGAGCTCGCCCACGGCCGCCTCGCGGAGCTGCCGGAGGTCGCGCCATGACAGGCGAGCGCATCCCCTGGTCCGAGCTCGGCTGGCCCGTCGGAGAGGCCGCCGACGCTCTCGCCGCCCTCGCCGCCGCGGCCCATGGCGCGGCGGTCCCCGCTACGTCCTCCCGCCGAGCCGAGGCCGCCCCGGAGGTCCTCGACGCCGAGCTCCAACGGTCGGCGCGGGCGGCCGGGCTCGAGCTCGAGGCGGTGGCGGTGCGCTACGGCGAGCTCGAGACCTTCGCCGCCGGGGCGGGGCCGGCCCTCCTCCGCCTGCCGCCCGGCGATGACGACCCGGAGGAACGACTCCTGGCGGTCCTCGGCCCCGCGCGCAGGGGCCGCTTGACGGTGCTCAAGCCCTCCGGCACCCGGGCGCGGATCCGGGCGACCCGGATCGAAGGTCGGCTGGGAGCCGCTCTCGAGGCGATGATCGGCAGCGGCGTCGATGCCCTCCTCGATGAGGTGGACACGTCCCCGACGCGGCGCCGCAAGGCCCGCCGCGAGCTCCTCCGTCGCTCCCTCGAGGAGGTGCCGCTGACCGCCGGCTGGCTGCTCCGACACCCATCCCACGGACGGATTCTGCCGCTGCTCCGGGAAAGTCGGCTGCCGCAGCGTTGGGTCGGTCTGCTCGTCGCCCACGGTCTCGCCTATGGCCTGTGGCTCCTCGCCTGGTATCTCCTCGGTCGCGGCGCCCTCGGAGGGCCCGCCGACCCGGGACGTCTCACCGCCTGGCTCCTGGCGCTGGCGACGCTGGTGCCGTTGCGGCTCTTCGCGGTGTGGTTCCAGGGCCGGCTGGCCATCGACGTGCGGCTGCTGATCAAGCGCCGCCTGCTCGCTGGAGCCTTGCGGCTGCCCATCGACGAGGTCCGGCGGCGCGGCGCCGGCGATTGGTTGGGGCGGGTCATCGAAGCCGAGGTCTTCGAAGAGGCGGTGGCCGGCGGCGGGTTCCTCGCGCTGACCGCCGGGGTCGAGGTCCTGTGGCTCCTACCGGTGCTCGCCGCCGGCAGCGGCGGAGCGCCCCACGCCGCAGCCCTCGCCGGCTGGACGGTGCTCGGCGTCGGTCTCGGGGCGCTCTACGCCCATCGGCTCGGCCGCTGGACCGACCACCGGCTGCACCTCACCCTCGAGCTGGTCGAGCGCATGGTCGGCTATCGCACCCGCCTCGCCCAGCAACCCCCCGAGCGCTGGCACGACGGGGAGGACGACGACCTCGCCGAGTACCTCGAGGCCTCGCGAGCCGCCGACCGGGCGCGCGCCTGGCTTGCCGACGGCTGGCCTCGCGCCTGGCCGGTGGTCGGACTTCTCGCGATCGTTCCGGCCTTCCTCGCGGGCGACGTCGCCACCGGCCCTCTGGCGGTGGCCCTGGGCGGCAACCTCCTCGCCTGGGGCACCCTGTCGCGCTGCGCCGCCGGTCTCCAGGCGCTGGCCACCGCCCGCGTGTCCTGGCGCCAGGTGAAGCCCGTGCTCCAAGCCGCCTCCGTCGCGAAGGCCGAGGAAACCTCCGCCACCGCCCTGCCGAACGAGCCCCGAACCGGCGAGCCCGAGCTCGAGGTCGAAGGCCTGCACCTGCGCTACCCGGGCCGTCCCGAGCCCGTGCTCGAGGGTATCGACCTGGTCCTTCGGCGGGGCGACCGGGCGCTCCTCACCGGCGCCTCGGGAGCGGGCAAGTCGACGCTCCTCGGGGCCCTCGCGAGCCTTCGCGAAGAAGCCACGGGCCTCTTGCTCCTCGACGGCCTCGATCGCGACTCGCTGGGGAGCGAAGGCTGGCGGAGCGCCGTGGCCCTCGTACCGCAATTCCACGACAACCACGTCTTGACCGGCGAGCTCGGCTTCAACCTGCTCCTTGGCCGCCGCTGGCCGCCCACCCCCGAAGACCTCGAGCTCGCCGTCGCCGTCTGCCGCGAGCTGGGGCTCGGCGACCTCCTCGAGCGCATGCCTCGGGGGCTGCGCCAGGCGGTGGGCGAAACCGGATGGCAGCTCTCCCACGGAGAGCGGAGCCGAGTCTTCCTGGCCCGCGCGCTGCTTCAGGAGCCCCGCATCCTCCTTCTCGACGAAACCTTTGGCGCCCTCGATGCCACGAGCCTTCGCCAGGCCCTCGGTGCCACCCTGGCGCGCACCTCGACCCTCCTCCTGGCGGCCCATCCGTGAAGGACCGAAGCTGATGGAAACCCAGCCGGCGATGTCTTCGCTCTTCCGTACTCGCAGGATTCTTCGCGCACCAAAGCTACGGTATACTGAGCCGCCGGTATCGCCCCACCCTCCTCGGGGCGGTCCGACGACCACGGCCATCAGGCCGTGTTTTCTTCTCCTCCACCAAGGTTCCGCCAAGGCTCTGCCGTCGACAGCGTGCATGGTGCGTGCTGCAGCGGCGCGGGGCGCTACGTTGGAGGTACTCCATGACCGAGCAGACCGCAGACCGCAAACCCTTCTTCGCCCGCCT
>JAGQSE010000276.1 GCA_020439725.1 Acidobacteriota bacterium | reverse complement strand
TTCGATTCCCACCGCCTCCACCATCCCCCAAAAGACCTGTCTGTCTCTGAAACTCTCTTGTCCTCTGCCATCCAATCTTGTTGCAACCCCACGGCGACGTACCCGGAGGTCCGGTGTCGACACCCGGACTCGGGACCCTGAGAGGCGCGGCCGAGCCGACTCTCCACGACCGGTCATACCGGTTACGGATGCCCGGCGTCCGCGGATGCCACCGTGAGGTTGTCCATCGCGAGGTCGAGTCCACCTCGCGGTGCTTCCCGTAGGGTCGTGCCATGACGGAGTTCGAAGGCATCGGTCGTGCGCTCAAGCTGCTCAGGACCCGAGCCGGTCTCAAGCAAAAAGAGCTCGCCGAACGAGCCGGCATCACGCCGGCGATGATCAGCAACTACGAGACCGAGAAGGCGATGCCTCAGATCCCCACCGTCGAGAGTCTGCTCGACGCCCTGGGGGCAGACCGCTTCGCCCTGCTCAACGCCATCGAAGAGGCCAACCACCGACCTCTGCGTGACCTCACCGAGGTCGGCGACCGAACCGACGAGACCAAGATCCTCGAGGTCCTCGGCGTGCGCGCTGCCACCGTCGATGAGGAAGGCCACTACATGCAGGTGCTCGAGGCCGTCTGCCGGCTGCTCGAGCTGGCGCGGCATCGGCCTCACTGACGGGCCCTGGCGCCAGTCCGGTCCAGGGGTTCGAGAGCTCAGCTTTCCGCGGCCCCGAAGGCCCGACGGATGCTTTCCGTGTACGGCGGACGCAAGACACCGACCTCGGTGATGATTGCGCTCACCAGGTCGTGCGGGGTGACGTCGAAAGCGAAGTTCAGCGCCGCGGTTTCGGCCGGGGCGATGCGCTTGCCGAAAACGTCCGTGACCTCGTCCTCACGTCGTTCCTCGATGGGGATGTCCGTGCCGCTGGCGGTAGCGCGATCGATCGTCGAGAGCGGCGCGGCAACGTAAAAGGGCACGCCGTGGCGGTGCGCCAGCACGGCGACCGTGTACGTCCCGATCTTGTTGGCCACATCGCCGTTGGCGGCGATGCGATCGGCGCCGACGACGATGCGATCGACCAGCCCCCGCGCCATCAGCGCTCCCGCACTCGAGTCGGTGACCAGCCGGAAGGGGACCCCTAGCCGCCGCAGCTCCCAGGCCGTGAGCCGAGCACCCTGGAGAAGCGGCCGTGTCTCGTCGACCCACACCTGGGCAACCTTGCCCGCGTCCCAGGACGCGTGGATCACGCCGACGGCCGTGCCGTAGCCACCGGTCGCCAGCGCCCCCGCGTTGCAATGGGTGAGGACGCGATCCCCTTCAGAGAAGAGACTCGCCCCGTGCTGGCCCATGCGCCGATTGGTCTCGATGTCATCGGCGTGGAGCTTCCGAGCCCAGTCCGTGAGAGCGGTGAGCACCGCTTCTCGCCCCCCGCCGATCTCGCGCGCGAACACCTCGCGGCCACGGGCCAAGGCCCAAGACAGGTTGACCGCCGTCGGGCGGGTACCGTTGAGCAGCTCGGAAACCTGGTCGAAGCGCTCCTCCAGGTCGGCCCCCGGGGCGGCGCCGCGTAGACCCACCACCAGCCCGTAGGCGGCGGCGACGCCGATCGCCGGGGCGCCGCGGACCGCCAATCGCCGGATCGCGTCGGCGACGACGTCGACGTCGTCGCAGAGGATCCATTCCTCTCGGTCCGGGAGCAGCGTTTGATCGAGAAGATAGAGCTCGCCCCCCTGCCAGCGTATCGGCGAGAAGACCTCGCCGTCGCCGGTCGGGTGGAGGGTCGAGGTCATGAGCTCGGGTGCGAGGGGGTCGGAGAGGCGGACTTCACAAGCCCGAGAACGTGGGCTCGTCGTCGTCTTCGTCCTCGTCGTCGTCGAAAGGGGCGCTCTTGTCGGTGCTGTGGTGGATCCACTCGAGGAATGCCGCCTCACCCTGGACCACGTTGAAGGCGAGGATTTCGGGTAGCTCGTAGTCGTGGAGCTCGTGGATCGTCGCGGCGACCCCATCGAACTCCTCGGCGAGGGTCTTGATCACCAGCATCCACTCACCGTCGGTGGAGATCTTGCCCTTCCAACGGTAGACCGATCGGGCGCCTGGGATGATGTTGACGCAGGCGGCCTGGCGGCGGGCGACCAGCTCTCGGGCGACGACGTTGGCCTGGTCTTCGGTTCCGACGGTGGTGACGACGACGATGGCACTCATCAAGCGAGGACGATACTGCACCGCTTTCCGTGCCGTCAATTCGGGTAGGTCGGCAAGCGGAGCGACGGCGGACGGCGGCTCGCGCCTCAACTCGAAGCCTCCCTTCGTCCCATTGGTGGATCTCGCGACGAGCGCCGACGCCCCTCGGCGGCAGCGGACGGGCCAGCGAGCCCTCACCGCCGCCACGTCTCGGTCTCCGCGTCGTAGGTCAGGATCTCGATCTTCCCCGTGCGGTTGAAGACCCGCACCACGGCCAGGGAGCCGTCTCCCGCCGTGAGGTAGGCCGAGCCCGGGGTCCCGGTTCCGAGGGGGCCGAAGGAGGCCAAGTCGGAGCGGTTGAAGCGGATCGGGTCGTCGAGGCGCGTCAAGAAGCGTCGGGGGTTGCCGGGATCCCGCGGGCGGATGCTACGCGGAAAGCCGAAGCCGACCCCGGCTCCCAGGCGGCGGAGCGGTCGCGGCGCTTCGACGGCCGGATCGATGCCCTGATCGATGTCGGCGTTGCGTACGCCATCGCCGTCCCCGTCGCGGAACAGACGGAAGGTGATGTGCCGGGGGTCGCCGACCTCGAACCGGACCGCGACCTGGACATGAGTTCGGATCGCCGTCATGCGCGCACGGTGCAGCGCGCGGGCCACCTCCTCTGCCGCCAGGCGAAGACGGAGCTGGGTGCTGGCCCGGATCAAGTCCGGTGCACCGAGCAAGGCCGTGAAACCGATCAGGGCGAGCACGAGGATCATCTCGACGAGGCTGAAGCCCCGCGACGTCGAAGCCATGGCGTCTCTCCTTGGAAAATGGAACGGGTCGTTGAAGCTCGGGCTAGGAGGGAGAACGGGCCGGGGAGCGCGATCCGTGGGTGTCGCGCTCCCCGGCACAGCAGGCTCAGTTGCCGGTGGCGGGATCCGCCGGCTGGGAGCTCGCGGTGCGGCTGACGCGGACCTTCTCGCCCAGCGTGGTCTTGCCTTCGAGGGTCAGGTAGGGCTTCATCAGCGCGAACGTCTTCTCGCCGATGCCGCGGACCAGCATCAGGTCCTCGACGCTCTTGAAGGCGCCGTTTTCCTTGCGGAAATCGGCGATACGCAGGGCCAAGGCCGGACCCACCCGCGGCAGATAGGCGAGCTGCTCGAGGCTCGCCTGGTTGAGGTTGACCTTCCCCGAAGCCTCGGCGGCGAAGCCCGACAGGGCTCCCGCGAAGAGGCAGACGGCGACGAGGGCGGCGGACAGGTTGCGAAGCTTGAACATGGTTGGGACTCCTTCTGGTAACGGTTGTCTGTCAGTGAGTGAACTAGGCATCGAACGGGTTCGAGATCCGACACGGGGGTTCGAGGCCCCCGGGCTTACCGTCTGTTCTCGAACGACTCTGCTAGGCCGATCCACACCTCCTTTCTCCCGGTTGATCGATGCCCGCTGACAGTTCAAGCTGGTTGCCAGACCGTGCCAAGGTGTTTAAGCCATTGAAAACAGGATATTTGGAGTCCGTGCTGCAGAGTCTTGCCGGATGCGCCTCGTCAAAGGATTGAGCGCTTCGAAGTCGCCATTCCGCCGACTACCCGGCGCCACCGGGCCGCGGCAGGCGTCAAAGGATCAGGACGAAGGAAAAATCTTTGGACACACCAGAGGCAGCTCCGGCTGGGGCGTCGGAGCGTCCGGCATGTCGAGGACCGTCGGGCCGCTCTTGGCAGGGGCAGCGTCGCTCGAGCGCGGGAGAGAGCGCCGTCGCTGGTGGCGGAGGGGGGTGGTGGGGTAGATTGGGCGGGCCATGGCCGAGACAAAACCGGAACAGCAGGAAGGCGCGGTGCGGGTGTGGCTCGAGGCCATCCTGGTCGCCGTGATCTTCCTGAAGTTCGCCAACCTCTTCGTCCTCCAGACGTTCTACATCCCCAGCGGGTCGATGGAGGACACGTTGCTGATCGGCGACCACCTCTTCGTCAACCGCTTCATCTACGGCGACGAGGGGGACGGGGCGCTGGCTCGGGTCCTGCCGCACCGCGCGGTGCGAAGGGGGGACATCCTGGTCTTCCGCTCGGTGGAGACACCCGCCCTCGACCTGGTCAAGCGCTGCGTCGCCATCGCCGGCGACGAGGTCGCGTTGCGCAACCGGCAGCTAACGATCAACGGCCGCACCGTCGACGAAAGCGCCTACGCTTCCTATCGCCAAGACCCGCAATTCCTGCCGCTGACCGCCGCCGCTCGCCAGTTGCGCGAGTTCGGTCCGGTCCGGGTGCCCGAGGGCCACGTCTTCTGCCTGGGCGACAACCGGAACAACAGCAAGGACTCGCGCTACTGGGGCCCCTTGCCGCTCGAAAACATCAAGGGCCGAGCGGTGGTCATCTACTGGTCCAACGGCGGAGAGACCCTCGACGGGACGTCGCAGAGCCTGGGGCAGCAGCTCGGGCACATGATGCGCACCCTGGTCGGGTTCCCCTTCAAGACACGCTGGTCGCGGACCTTCCACGTCATCCGCTGAGACCCTGAGGCGAGACTCGCCGGCATGGAATCGAGCCCGACAGGCGCCGCGCGGAGCTGGTGGGCGGATCTGATCGCCGCCATCCTGGTCGGTGTGATCGTCGCGCTCTTCGTCCGCACGTGGGTCGTCCAGGTCTTCGAAATCCCCACCGAGTCGATGGAGCCGACGCTGCTACGCGGCGACCACGTGCTGGTCAACCGCTTCGTCTTCGGCACCGGTGCCGCGGACGCGCCGTCTTGGCTGCCGATGCGGGCGGTACGCCGAGGGGACATCGTGGTCTTCCGCTTTCCACCGGATCCGACGCGCAACTACGTCAAGCGCGCCGTGGCGCTGGGTGGCGACGTGCTCGAGATCACCGACAAGGAGCTCCGGGTCAACCAGGAGCCGATGGATGAGAGTGCCTACGTCGTCCACGACGACCCGCGCATCTACCCGCGTTCTCTCTTCCTCCACGACGGCTATCGCAAGCGGGACAACTTCGGACCGGTGGTCGTTCCCCAGGGCTATCTCTTCATGCTCGGCGACAATCGCGACGATTCCTACGACTCGCGCTTTTGGGGCCAGGTGCCCCGCCGGCTGCTCAAGGGCAGGCCGCTCGTGGTCTTGTGGTCGATGACGCCGGGGAGCCCGCCGGGAGCCGCCGGAGCTGGGAAGGGGGAGGCTCCGGTAGTCCCCACCGGTGTCGATCGGGCGCCATCCGCCGGCTCGGGTGAGGCGGCCTCGGTCCTCGATCGCATCCGCTGGCGTCGGACCCTGCGCCCGGTGCGGTAGACTCGTCCGCGCTTCCCCAGGCCTGATCGAGGAGGAACGAATGGTGCTTCGCTCAACGAGATCCCGTAGCCGTGCCTTGCAGCGGGGCGAGGGCATGTTTGGCTGCTTGCTCTGGGCCGTGGTCCTTGCCGTGGCGCTGATGATCGCCTGGAAGGCCGTGCCGGTGAAAGTGGCCAGCGCCAAGCTCTACGACTACATGGAAGAGATCGCGCGTTTTCCCGGCAAGCGATCGGAAGCGAACATCAAGAAGGCGATCCTGGCCCAGGCCGACGAGCTCGAGCTGCCCGTCGAGCCCGAGGACGTCGAGGTCCAGCTGTCGCGCGACAAGATCAAGATGAAGGTCGAGTACACGGTACCCCTCGAGTTCCCGGGCTACACCTACGACTGGCATTTCGAGCACGTGGTGGACCGGCCGATCTTCATCTTCTGACCGCCGTCCCTAGACCCGCCCCGGTCGCGATCCGCGGCCGGGTGGGCACTACGAGCCGTTTCCGTGAGCTTGCTCCAGCAGCTGCGCCGGCGCGTTTTCCACCGGTATCACCAGCGGCCGCTGGTGCTCGACGTGCTGGTGTGTGGCTTCCTCCCCGGGGCCCTGCTGGGCACCCAGCTCGCGGGACTTCTCCTCTTTCTCAACGCTCATCTCGACAGTGACCTCCTGCCGCTGGCGCTGCTCTACGGCCCGGCCCTCGGGCTGGTCAGCCTCCTCCTCCACCTCCCCTTCACGCTCCAGCGGCCGGATCGGGCACGGCGGGCGCTGCCGTGGGGGCTCACCCTCGCACTGCTGATCCCCGCGGTGGCCGAGATCGGCCACGCGTCGTATTACGCCTTCTACTTGCCGCCGGGCATCAACACGCGCTTGATCAAGGCCGGGATGGTCTTGAGCCTGGCGGGTCTCGTCGCCTTCTACACGACGTTGCTCCACACGATCCACCGCCGTCGCTACGGGCGACGCAGCCGGTGGGGATATGCCGTGCTCGTCCTGATCTCGGTGTTCTCCCTCGAGGAGCGGCTCGAGACGTATCGGCCGCCCGAGATCCGCCCCCGCACTGCCGCGGAAGGGCCCGAGAGACCTCGCCTTCGCCTCTACACCGTGGCCGTCGAGGGTGCCACCCTCGACGCCATCTTGCCGCTCGCCGAACAGGGCAGGGTGCCCTTTCTCGCCGCGATGCTCCGCGACGGCGCCGCAGGCCGTCTCGAGACGCTGACCCCCTACTCCCGCGCCGCCGTGTGGACGAGTCTCGCCACGGGCAAGAACCCCTACCGGCACGGCATCTTGGGAGATCGTGTGTGGCCCTTTCCGCCACTGGGTCCCGAAGCGCGCTTCGAGCTCTTGCCGGCGGGAATCCTGTTTCGTACGTGGGGGTTGCCGGGCGTGCGCCCGCTCCCCGTCGACCGCCGACGGCAACGGGCACTGGATCTATGGCAGGTCCTCAGCCGGCTCGGGGTCCGCTCCGCCACCCTCGGCTGGCCGGTGACCGATCCTCCCTTTGGTGAGCTCGACTTCTCGGTCTCGGAAGCCTTCTTCCGGCCCGAGCCACCTCCGGGAAGCGCCCTCCCCGAGGGTGTCGCCGAACGTGCGGCCCTCTTTGCGCTCGGCGTCGGCGACCTCGGTCCGGTGCGGCGTAATCCCTTCGGGCCGGACCCCTCGCCGCGGGTCCTGAGCGCTCTCGCCGGCGACGGTTGGCGCCAGAGCTTGAGCCTCTTCCTGGTCGAGCAATATCCGGACGTCGACGCGTTGTTCCTGGTCCTACCAGGCCTCGCATCGGTCTCCGAGGAGTCTTTCGGCGGCTATGCGGAGGTGCAGTTCGAGGGCGGTGACGGCGAAGCCGAGCGCGCCGCTCACGACGAGCTGGCCGCCTACTACGGCGAGATCGACCGCTTTCTCGCCCGACTCTGGGAGCGGGTACCACAGCCGGCGATGCTCGCGGTGGTCTCGCCGGCGGGGACGGCGAGACGCGGTTGGGGGTGGGGGCTGTCCGGCGACCCGGAGCTGCGCGGCACCCTCGGTGCCGGTGCCGACGGCGTCCTGATGTTCCTGGGGGGTGACATCGAGCCCGGGACGCGGTTTCGCGGCGCTCGCCTCACCGACCTGGTGCCGACGGTGGCCTACGCCTTCGGGCTACCCATCGCCAAAGATCTCGACGGCCAGGTGATCACCGCCGCCTTCGACCCGGTGCGCGTCGCCCGGCAGCCATTGTCCTTCGTCCCCACCTACGAGTCGCTGGCGCTCTCCGAGGCTCGCTGAGCCCCGGCGTGGCCGGGGAGCTCAGGCGATGCCGCCGGGCTTGCCCAGCAGGCGGCGGAGGAGGCCCAGCTGGCCGAGATGGTAGCCCTCGTGGAAGACCAGGAAGGACAGCTTCGACATCCGATCCATCGGCCGCCCGAAGAGCTCGGCAGGTTCTGCGAGTTGCTCGACGGAGAGTGCACCGAGACCCTCGAGGAGGGGCTGCTGTGATGAGCGGAAATCGGCCACGATGCGGTCGAAACCGAGCACGCCGTCCCCCTCGCCGCCGATGGCTTCGCTACCGCGCAGATAGCGCTCGGCGAGGGCATCGTCCCAGACCGGCGCGCGCTCGACGAGCCCCAGGAGACCGTTGCGGCTGGCCACCACATGGCCCAGGACCCAGTTGATGCAATTGCCCGCAGGGGGTTGTATCAGGCTGTCGGCGTGCGAAACTCCGTCCAGATTCATGTCGAGCGCCAGGGCGTGGCTCTGGATTTGGACCGCCAGGGGGGCGGTTGGCTGATCTTCGAAGCGAGCTCGTGGTCGATCGGTCAAGGCTTGCCTCCTGAAACCGGAAGATCCGGTATTTCGGTAAGGTGTTGATTGCCCGATGCCGTTCGGGCACGGGTCTTGGGTTTGATGATCGGCGATGGCGCCTTCCCCGCCGCCGATCCTATGCCCGATCGCTGGCCATTCCGACTCGTGGAGGTTACGACCGTGGAGCGGAGCGTTCTGATCGTCGAGGACGAGGCGTCGATCGCCGAGCTGGTGGCGCTGCACCTGCGAGACCTGGGGCTCAAGGTCGACGTGGCCGCGGACGGCCGCCGGGGCTGGGAGCTCGCCGAGCAGGGGAGCTACGACCTCATCGTGCTCGACCTCAACCTGCCCGAGATCGATGGTCTCGAGCTGTGCCGGCGGATCCGAGCCGGCGACCGTTACGTCCCGATCCTGATGCTCACCGCCCGCTCGGCGGAGGTGGACCGCGTCCTGGGGATCGATGTCGGGGCCGACGACTATCTGACCAAGCCCTTCAGCATCCGCGAGCTCATGGCACGGGTGAAGGCGATCTTCCGTCGCCTCGACGCGATGCGCCCGCAGGGTGAGGACCTGTCGACCTTGGAGATCCACGACCTGGTCATCGACCCTTCGCGACGCCGAGTCCTGCGCCACGGCGAGGAGATCTATCTCACCGCCAAGGAGTTCGATCTTCTGGCCCACTTCGCCCGCAACCCGGGACGCGTCTTCCGCCGGGCCGAGCTGCTCGATAGCGTCTGGGGCTACGGTCACGACGGTTATGGCCACACCGTCAATTCGCACATCAACCGGCTGCGCTCCAAGCTGATGGCCGGCGACGAGGACCCGCGGTACATCCTCACCGTCTGGGGCGTCGGGTATCGCTTCCGGGAGCCTGGCGAGGAGGTCTCGGAGCCGGGCCCGTGAGCCTGTTGCGTACCCTCGACCGGCGCCTCGCGGCGGTCTTGGGCCTCCTGCTCACGCTGGTCGGCGTCGTCGGCGTGGTCTCGACGCTGCTCACCACGCGTCATCACCTGGTCGAGGCCGAGCAGAAGCTCAACTGGACCCTCGCCGCCCAGCTGGTTCAGGAGAGCGCGCTGCTCGAGCACGGGGTCATCGAGGAGGCGAACCTCGACCGCGTGCTGCACATGCTCAAGGTGATCAACCCCAACAACGAGATCTACATCCTCGATGCCGAGGGCTCGATCCTGCACACCTCGTCGATGACGCCGCCGGTGCGCGACGCCGTCGACCTCGAGCCGGTGCGCCGCTTCCTGGCGACGAGGGGCCGGCCCCTGGTGCTCGGTGACGACCCGCTGATGGCGGAGGGCAGGCGTACCTTCTCCGCCGCGCGGATCCCCGGCGACGGCGAGCGATCGCAGGGATACCTGTATGTGGTGCTCGCCGGTTCCGGCGAGCGCTCCCTCACCGAGGCGCTTCGCGGCAGCTCGATCCTGCGTCTTGGCGCGTCGGTGGTGCTGTCCTTCCTGGCGCTCAGCCTGGTCGCCGGCTGGGTCCTGTTGCGCCTGCTGACGCGCCGGCTGCGCCGGCTTGACCGGGCCATGCGCGAGTTCTCGAACAGCGGCTTCGCGCAGGTGCCGGCGCGGGAGGAGCGCGACGTGGGTGGACAGCGCGACGATCTCGAGCGCCTCGACCGCACCTTCCATCGGATGGCCGAACGCATCGTCGAGCAGATGGAGGAGACGCAGCGGGCGGACCGCCTGCGGCGTGAGCTCGTGGCCAACGTGTCCCACGATCTAAGGACCCCCCTGGCGTCGCTCCAGGGGTACCTCGAGACTCTGCGCCTCAAAGACGACTCCCTGTCGGCGGACGACCGGCGGCGGTACCTCGACATCGCGCTCAGCCAGAGCCAGCGTCTTGCGCACCTGGTGTCCGAGCTCTTCGACCTCGCCAAGCTCGACGCCGGCGAGGTGGCCATCGAGCTCGAGCCGGCACCC
>JAGQSE010000275.1 GCA_020439725.1 Acidobacteriota bacterium | reverse complement strand
GCGAGGACACCGATCACCGGCCCCTTGCCGTCGGTTGCGTACTTCTGGCGCAGAGCTTCGATCCTCTCCGGGGCGATGCCGCGAAAGCACTCGAGATCGAGCCCGAAGGGCACCAGCGCGAGCTTGCGCTCGGGGACCCCTTCCTTCTTCGCCAGGACGTCGTAGACCACGCGGCTGGCGACGATGGTGCGCGTCGCCAGCGTGTTCGCCAGACGATCGAGCCACAGGGTCGGCTTGCCGTGGTTCGAGATCAGGTGGTGACGGGTGTTGAGGCGCCGAGGCACCCGTGCCAGGAAGGCGCCCACCAGCCCCACCAGGCTGGCGAGGAAGATGTGCGTATGCACCACGTCGACGCCCTCGCGCCGGCAATACCCGCGGATCGCCCAGATCGTCTTCCAGAGGCTTCCCGGCCGGATGTAGCAGTCGAGGGCGAGGTAGGGAATACCCTGCTCGCGGACGAAGCGCTCCATGTACATCTCCTGGCCGTTGAGCCGTACCAGGATGAAACACAGGTCGAAACGCTCGCGGTCGAGACCCTTGGCAAGCCACTCCAGATGGAACCAGCGCACACCGATCCAGACGATGAAGGCGACCTTGGTCTTGCGCCCCGCTCGAGTCTCCATCGCGTCCTTCCGCCTCTTCGCCGGTGGTGCCGCGGCCGGAGGGCATCGCCCTCGCGCCGGCCGACCGTCATCCGTGATTGCCATGAGCCCGCCGCGTCCGGAGCCCGGGACCGGTCGTCACAGCGGGAAGACTGACGGCCCGGTGGTCACGGCAGGCGACCGTTTGGGGACGGGCAAGACCGGAATCGAAGCCCGCGGCTCACCCGTTCGGGCGGGAGTGTAGTGCTTCGTTTTCGCTGAAGCAACAAGATGTCGAAGAAGCGGCGGTAGCGGACCGGCCAAGAAAGACCCGTCTGGGGAGAGCTTGGTGGTCGGCGGAGACGCTGGAACCCTTCTCGGGCCGATCGCGCCAAGGGCACGGTCGGCCCGAGAGCAGACGTCAACAGCAGACGCAGGTGCCCGTGCAGGCCCCCGATGCTCCCATGCACACCCGGGTGGCGTTCTGGCCGGGGCACATGGCGGGGGTCTCGGTGAGCTCGCAGTCGAAATCGCGGGTGCAGGCTCCCGGGTCGGGACAGATGTAGACCGGCGTCGGGTCCTGCACTCCCACCGGCAGCATCTGGCCGTCCTCGAGGGTGAACTCGGTGGACCCGCCGTCGGGTGCCGCCACGGCCTGAATCTGCGCCGGTGCCGGAACGGCCTGATCGGCGGCGAGGACCGGGCCGGCCAGGGCGACCAGGGCGAAGACCAGGACGATCAGAGAGATGGAGCGAGTGAGATTCGACATGTGCTGTCCTCCTCGAGACGAGTGACCGGCCACCCAGCGCGGCGCGCCGAACGGCCGAGGCTTGAAGCCCAACGGCGGTACTTCTCGATACCGAAGTGCCGTATACCCGCACTGTCGTGACATCTCATAAGAATGAACATGCTGACGCCGAGATATCAGAACCGCCCCTCACCCCTCCCCGCCTGCGGGCAGGCGGGGAGGCGGAGGCAGACGCTCACTCGGACAAACCGATCCACTCGGTCGCCGGCTCGCCGCCCAGGGCGGTGACTTCGAGATCGGAGAGGTCGAAGCGCAGGCCCTGGTCGAGCTCGGGCAGCTCGACGCCTGCGGGAGTCTCGAGGGGCTTGAGCGGCTGGCGCGCGGCCGCTTTGGCGGGCTCGCCGTCGGTCAGGTACGGGTACGGCGAGAAGGTGTGCTGGACCTTGATGTCATCGACGATCACCTCGCAGTAGGGGTTCTGCTGGGGGTTCTGGATCAGGGTGCTGCAGCCCACGTAGAGGTCGTAGTTGGGACCCGGGATCGCCGTCCGGAGATCGAGCTGGACCACGCCCCCCGCCGGCAGGTTGCCAGCGACGAAGGTCTCGGCGACATAGGGGATGTTGGGTACCAGGCGAGCGAAGACCTGGGCGCGGGCCACCTGGCCGTTGGGCAGCTCGGTGACCGGGCCCATGCGGAAAGTGACCTTGAAATCGTGGATCCCCGAGTCGAGGCCGAAGTGGCGGCGCACCCACCCGGCCTGCGACGTGACCGACGAGCCGAAGTTGCCATTGGTTCCGAGCTGGAGCACGACCCCGCCGGTGCGCCAGTTGAACCGCGACGAGCGCCAGGTGCCGGACGGCTGGCCGGCGGGCGTCACGAAGCGGTCCCAGGTGTAGGGATAACCCTGGCCGGGGCCCCACGGCTCGCTGCTCGCCAGCGAGCTGACGACGGCGGCCCCGGCGGGATCGATCTGGTAGGTGACCTGGGTCGGTTGGAAGGTGGTGGTCATGGCGGCGTTCCTCCTGTTGGATCTGGGTTGGGGGCCGAGGGACGTCCTCGCCCCGGACTCGTGGAGGTGAAATCCCCCGCCGCCGGTTTTGTTTAGAGCAATTTGTTTCGAGGAGATTCTCGCTTGCAGGATCCTCCCGGCGGTCTCAAGAGGAGCCCTTGGCCGCGGTCAGGGCACGCCGGGCCTGGGCCATCCGCCGAGCGGCGAGCACACCGAGGTCGATGAACTCCTGCCGCCCTGCGGCCTGGGTGGCTTCAAACGCCGCGTGGATCTCGTCGAGGAGCCGCTCCTCGAGGATCTTGAGCCACTCGATGAGACGCATCGCGAGATCCTGTCCCCGCGGATCGGGATCCGAGCCGGGCGGGTCATACTGCCCGGTGGACTCCTCGGAGCCCGAGGGCTCGATATCGTCCGGGCGCTGGGACCAGCGCCACAGCGCTACCTGGGCCTGGTGGACGCGGAAGGCCGCGGGTAGCGCGGTGGCGACGAAGTCCTCCTCCGGCCAGACGTCCCCGGTACCACCGAGGGCGGCGAGCAGCTCGTGACGGATGGTGGCGAGGCGGCCGGCGAGATCTTTGGCGAAGCGTTGTCCGTACATCGTGGCTCCTTGGGTCGGGTTTGGTACGGGGAGGCCGCAGGACGAGCCCGCGGGTCCCGATCAGGTTGAATCCGGAAACGGTCCCCTTGTTGATCCGCGCATCAGCCGGACAGCACGAAGGCGGCCCAGTAGAACGGCGCCTGGCGGTTCGAAGTCGCGAGACAGTTCGCCTGGGCTCGGCGAAGCGCCTCCTCGGGCTCGAGACCATCGCGCCACAGGAACCGGTAGAACTGCCGCATCAGCTCGGCGGTGGCGTCGTCGGAAACGTCCCACAGGCTGGTCAGGACGCGCCTGGCTCCGGCCTCGAGGAAGGCACCGCGGAGCCCCACCAGCCCTTCGCCGCGCACCTCTTCGCCGAGGCCGCTACGACAGGCCGCGAGGGTGACCAGCTCCGCCCCCAGCTCGAGGCCGGCGATCTCGTAGAGCCTCAGTCGGCCGTCCTCCCCTCCCCCGCCGGCGAGCTCGAGGGCGGAGAGCTCCGGGTGGCGGTCGTCGATGCGCGCGTGGGTCGCCAGGTGCAGCCAGCGGAAGGTATCGAGCCCACCCCCAGTGAAGATCGCCTCGCGGGCGCCTCCACCGAGCGCGATCAAGGGCGGCCCCGGTGACATCTCCGCGAGGGCAAGAGCTTCGCGCCGGCTCCCGGGAAGCCGTGACAGCTCCCGGGCTCGCCCCCCGAAGTCCGGGTCGGCGACGACGGCGAGGGAAGGAGACGTGGGTCGCCGTGGCCGCTCGGCGACGGCACGGCGCACCGACAAGGAGGGTGAAGCCACCACCGGCTGTGTCGTGACCAGCGGCGGCGCCGCGATGCAGGGTCCCGGGAAGCGCGGATCGGGCAGCGCGGCGAAGGGAAGGAGCTCGAGAGCGCCGCCGGCGGCCACCACCAGGGTACGGTTCCCGAGCTCCTCGGCTACGGGCGAGAGGAGCGTCGATGAGAGCTCGCACAGCACCGACGCCAGAGCGCCGCGGGTCTCGCGGTGCCGGCTCCGTGCGAGCAGACGATGGGCTCGGCGGGCCAGCGGTACCAGGGTGCTCTCGCCGGGCAGGCGGTGGACCTCGAGGCGTGACCCGCTCCCATCCCGGCGCAGGGCCCACAGGACGCTCTCCTCACGCCCGAGCCGGTACTCGAGGAGGAGCTCGTCGTCCTTCAGCCAGCGCACCAGCTCGCGGGCGGCGAGCGGTGCCGAGGCTCGGGGCCCCACTCCCCGCTCGCGTCGCAGCTCGCCGCGCAGCTCATCGAGCCGCTGGCTCAGCTCGACGACGGCGGTCTCGGCCAGCTCGACGACCCGGTCGTCGCGCACCGGCCGGTTGAGGATCTCGGTCCGTCGTGCCACGGCCGCCGACAGCGAGGCCGCCAGGCCGGCTTCCGACTCGACCCGAGATAGGTCGGCGGACGGCTCGGTGGGCGGCGGCGCGACAAGGGCTTCGAGGAGCCCCCGGGCGCGGGCCCGCTCGTTGGTCGCCAGCGCTTCGAGCGCCCACGGCCCCGACGGCTCCTCGCGAGCCCGCCCGAGGTAGAGCTCCACCGCCAAGCCGAAGCGATCCTCGAGGCTGGCGAGGAGCGAGCGGCGGGCAAACGCCGCCGCGAGCTCGTCGCGCCGGGTCTCGAACCGTTCGAGGGAGGCCTCGATGGCTTCGAGCGCCGCCGCGGTCTCCCCGAGAGCGCGCCGGTCGAAGGCCACGCCCGCGAGCGCCGAAGACTCCCCCGCGACGTCCTCGAGGCCGCGGTAGAGCTCGAAACCCCGCAGATGCTCGGCGAGAGCGGCCCGCGGCCGTCCGAGAACGCGCTCGAGGTGGCCCAGGTTGTCGCGCACCCGGGCCTCGGCGAGCCCATCGCCGGCGGCGACGAAGCGCTCGAGGGCGGCGCGCCCTAGGACCTCGGCCTCCGCCAGCCGCCCCTGGTGCCGCCGCGCCAGCCCGAGATTCGCCAGGCTCACCGCCGTCGTGTCCAAAGCCCCGCTCCGGCCCGCCGCGGCGCGACGCCGGAGCTCGAGGGCGCGCTCGAACCGGCTCGCGGCGGCCTCG
This sequence comes from Acidobacteriota bacterium, assembly GCA_020439725.1. Taxonomy (GTDB): domain Bacteria; phylum Acidobacteriota; class Thermoanaerobaculia; order Multivoradales; family JAHZIX01; genus JAGQSE01. The sequence continues at coordinate 5,632 of JAGQSE010000275.1, read as the reverse complement.
GCACGGCCGGCACCGAGCTCGACCAGACCCAGGCGATCGAGGGTTCGCGCCTCCCCCAGCTCGTCACCGAGATCTCGCCACAGTGCCGCGGCCTGTTCGAGGCGGCGGCTCCCCCGCTCGTCCTCGCCCAGGTCCACTTCGAGGGACCCGAGGTTGTGGAGCGTCTCCGCGCGTCCCCGCGTGTCGCTGGCCCCACGTCGATCGAGCGCCGCCACGTACGCGTCGAGGGCCGCCTGGCTGCGGCCGAGAAGCTGGTAGGCATGGCCGAGGTTGTGGAAGAGACGAGCCTGGCCTTCCCGATCCTCGAGGCGCCCGCGCAGCTCTAGCGCTTCGCGCCAGGCGGCGACGGCGTCGGGAAGGCGCTCGAGCTCGAAGGCGACGAGGCCCATCTGAGCCAGGGCGGCGGCCCGGAGCTCCGGATTCTCGACCGGCTCGAGGTCCCGGAGGGCCTGGCCACCGAGGTCCAGGGCGCGTTCGAGATCCCCGCGGGCCTGAGCGCAGCGCAGCAACCGCAACCGGGTGGTAGCACTCCGGCGCCGGTCGCCGAGCGCCACGAAGGTGGCCACCGCCCGATCGAAGAGCTGCTCCGCCGCCTCGAGCTCGTGCTCGAGCCGGAGCCCCTCACCGCGGCTGAGGAGCTCGAGGGCCTCCGCGCGGCGCCGATCGTCCGCACCCGCGGGCCTCGGGCCGAGGTAGCTGAGCGAGTAGGTCCCCGACCCGGAGCCCATCGGTGCATGGACCTCGAGCAGGTAGGCGCCCGGTGCCGGCGCGACCACGGCGACCTCCTCGAGTCCGCGTGCGCCGCTCGGGCTGTCGGTCCGCACAACCTCGGCCCCTCCCGGCGCCAGCACCACGAGCTCCACGTCGATCCCCTCCTGCTCGACCCGCACCTCGGCGTAGTCGCCGGCGTCGAGAAGAAAGCGGTGACGACGGACCTCTCCGCCTCCGAGAGCGAAGCGCGCAGCGGAGCGCCCCGGTAGCAGCCGGTGTTCGGCTTCGGAGCGAGAGCCGGAGATCCACCACCAGGCAGCGTCGGCGACGAGCCCCGCGAGCACGAGAAAAACGAGAAGCCGAGCCTGCCGCCGTGCGAAAGCCTCGCGGGTCACGGAGCGTCAGGGCTTGCCGGTGGTGCTTGGTCGAGTACCTCGAGGGGATAGCTTGCCAGGAGCTCGGTGCCGCCGTTGTCGTAGAGCTCGATGCGGTATTTGCCGGCGGCCAGAGTGTCGGTGGCCAGGCTAAAACGGAGCGACCCGAAGCCATCGTCCAGTAGCCCCCGGACCGCCGCCTGCACGCGCCCGCCGTCGTCGCGGATCTCGACCCGATAGACCGGGAGGAGGACGTCCTGGGGCGGGGTGAGGAAGAGGATCGCGCGGCCGGCATCGCGCGAGACCTCGGCGGTGCCCTCGTCGCTGCGGATGGGCGGATCGAGATAGACCACCGCCGGGTTGGCCCGCGGCGCCTCCAGGGCGGCGATCCGGGCCTCGAGGGCGTCGCGGGACTGCGAAGAGCGCGCCCCCCAGACCCCCAACGCCAACGTGACGACCGCGAGACCGGCGGCCAGACGGCCGAGCCATGGCTGGGCCACGGGCGGTCGCGACGACGGTGACCCGGAGTCAGCGGCGTCTTCGTCGGCAAGACGAGGCGCCAGGGTCCGCCAGGCCGCCGCGGTGCCGTAGTCGGGAACGGAGGGGTCGGTGGCCGGCCCTCCGAGAGCCTCGAGGTCGACCAGCGCCGCCGCACAGGCACGACAGGCGACCAGGTGCTCGAGCACGGCCGCAGCCGCGGCGTCGTCGAGGCGGCGGGCGCGGTAGGCGAGCAGCTCCGCCGCCGCCGGGTGCGGCGGTCTGCCCCCGGGGGAAGCCGCGATCAACTCTTCGAGCGTCGCTTCGAGCTCTTGGCTCATCCTCCGACCTCCTCGCTCCAGCTCCCCTCGAGGCGGTCCGCGAGCCGCCCCCGGGCCTGGAAGAGATGCGCCTTGACGGTCTGGATCGACACCTGCATCAGATGCGCGATCTCGCGGTATTTGAGCCCGTGATCGACCCGCAGCAGCAGGCAGTGGCGCATGCGCTCGGGCAGCTCCGCCATCGCTCCCACCACCGCCTGGCGACGCTCGGCCACCAGCACGTCGTCGAGCTGCTCCGCCTCCGCCGCCCAGCGCGTCGCCGCTTCGACGGAGTCCGGGCTCACCTCGCTGCCACTGCGCTTGGCCGTGGCGTGGGCGCGGCGGTGCTTGAGAAAGACGGTGGTCGCGATGCGGAACACCCAGGTGCCGAACCGCGCCTCGGGTCGCCAGCGATCGAGGCCGCGGTAGAGGTTCAAGAACACCTCCTGCGTCAGATCGAGCCGATCCTCCGGTGCGACCCCACGGCGCGCGAAGAAGCCTTCGACCGGCCGATGGAAACGCTCGAAGATGCGCCGGAAGCTGGCCTCGCGATCCCTCCCCCGCTGAAAGTCCGCCACCCACCGCCGGATGACGACCTCGTCCTCGTCGACAGCCGCCTCGGGCATGGCGGCAGGCAGCGGAGACAGGTCGTTTGCCTCGAGACGATTCATGACGGCGGTACCCTCGGAATTCGCTCCGAGTATGCCCCAAGGCCGGGGTCGCTGTCATGGCAGGAGGACCGGGCGCCCCGGCGCCGCGATCGATCTGGAATCGCTCAAAGCGCCGACGGCTCCGGCCTACGGTAGACTTGAAAGCTTATGGAAGCACGAAGCTCGAGCTTGCAAGAATCGTGAGAGGTACGAAGGACGAAGACCGGGGGAGCGGCGACTCGCCGGGGTGGCGGCTGGGGCTCGCCGGGGTGCTCGTGGCGGCCCTGGTGCTCCTCGCCACGGGAGCCCGTTGGGGTCTTCCCGGCTGGCAGACGTGGGCGGTCGATGCGATCCACCCGGAGCAGGTGGAGCGTGCCCGCGACCGAGGCTTCTCCGACGGTTGGCACGAGCGCTATCCGCCGCTCCACTTCTACCTGCTGAGCTCGGTCTACTGGACCGCGGACACGATCTCCGGCGGCGAGGCGCCGACCAGGCAGGCGGAGCTGTCGCGGCACATCCTCCTCGGCCGCTGGCTCAGCCTGGCCATGACCCTCGGCAGCCTGCTGCTCCTGACCTGCCTCGGGCACCGGCTCTTCGACCTCGGCTCCGGGGTGTTGGCAGCAGCGCTGGCGGCGACCCAGCCGCCCCTGGTCTACTACGCCAAGACGACCAATCTCGAAGCGCCCTATCTCTTCTGGTTGCTGCTCGCCTTGTTCTTTCTGGTCCGGCTGCTCGACGACGGGCGGGCGAGGGACGCCGTCGGCCTCGGGGTGGCCGCCGCTCTCGCGGTCGGGACCAAGGACCAGGCCTATGCCTTCTTCCTCCTGGCACCGCTGCCCATGCTCTGGGCCGCGGGCAGGCGCGACGCGGACGAGGCTCGACCCGGTTCGACCGTGGCGGGTTGGTGGCGAGCTCTGCGGACGAGCCGCCTGGCGTGGGTGCTGGCGGCCGGCGCCGGCGTCCTGGCGGCCATCTACCTGGTCCCGGGCAACGCCCGAGGGTTTCTGGCCCACGTCGAGCTGATCACCGGCGACGCGTCCCAACCCTACCGCCAGTTCGCGCCCAGTCCCGCTGGCTACGCCTCGCTCTTCACCCTGGTGGCTCGCCAGGTCGGCGTCTGTCTAGGGGTCGGCGGCTTGGTCGCGTCGCTGGCCGGCGTCGCTCTCGCCTGGCGTGATCGCCATGGCGACCCACGGATCCGTCGCACGGCGGTCGCGGGACTTCTGCTGGCGTGCCTGTCCTACGAGCTCTTCTTCGTCGGCGTCGTGGGGTACAGCTTCCTCCGCTTCCAGCTCCCCGTCGCCCTGGTCCTGACTCTCTTCGGCGGTCACTTCCTGCGCCGGCTGCTGCAACCGGAGTCGCTGGGCCTCCCCGGCCGGACCGCCCGTGTCGCGGGTGCGACGGCAGTGGCGGTAGTGCTCGCCATCGGTCTGGTCCGCGGCGCGATGGTCGACCTGCACCTGCTCAAGGACGGCCGCTACCTGGCCGAGGAGTGGGTCGCCGAGCGGGCGGCGGAGCTCGAGCAGCCCGTCGACGGGGCCCTGTGCATCGGCCGCCGCCGTCACTGCCCGCGGCTGGCGACGGTGCGATGGGACCGGGTCCTGCGCGATCCGGGGACCTTTCTCGAAAACCACGAGCCCTCGTGGATCGCCATCAACGTCGACGACCTGCGGAGCGAGGCGGAGCGTCGCTTCTACAGCGACCTCACCGCCGGGACGTACAACTACCGGCATGTCTTCACCGCCACCGGCGAGGTGCCGCTCCCCCTCCTGCCACGGAAGCCCATCCGCAGCAGCTTCCGCTTCGTCAACCCGCGCATCGACGTCTTCGAGCGGGTCGACGAGGACGCCAGCGACCAGGACCCGGACTCGCACTCGGACGGAGCCGCCTGAGCTCGGGGCGGCCGGGCAGGTCCGCCGGCCGCGAAGCCCCCTGCTAGGATCTCCACCGTGAATCCCCGGCTGATCGCCATCAGTGGTCCCCTCGAGGGGAAGACGATCCCGCTGAGCGGCGAACGCTTCGTCCTCGGTCGCCAGACCGGCTGTGACCTCCAGATCCCGAGCGTCGAGGTCTCGCGACGCCATTGCGAACTACGGCGCGGCAGCCACGGTAGCTGGACGGTCCTCGACCTCGACAGCCGGCACGGGGTCTTCGTCAACCACCGGCCCGTGCGCGAGGGCCGGCTGGCGCACAGCGACCTGCTGTCGGTAGGCACCTCGGTGCTGCTCTTTCTGCTCGACGAGGCGAGCCCGGGTAGCCGGAGCGGCGCGTTCGAGCCGCCGCCCGCCGGCGTCTCCGCCGGCAGCACCCTCACTCGCCATGCGTCGGACCTGCTCTATCTCGATCGCTCGCGGGTCGAGGACGCCCTGCCCGCCCAGGCACGAATCGCCCGCGACCTCCACGCCCTGCTCCGGGCCTCGACGGCGCTTCAGGGACCCCTCGACGTGACCGAGCTGGGGCGACGGCTGCTGGCGGCGGCAGCAGAGGTCTGTCCGGCGGAGCGGCTCGCGCTGTCGACGCTCGAAGCCGGTGACGAGTCGCCGGTCCCCGTATGCCGTCGGCGGCGGGGATCCGATACCGAAGCCGACTTCGACCCCAGCCCGGCGGTCCTCGAGCAAGTGATCGGCGAGAGGGCGGGTATCCTCTGGACCCTCGCCGACGACCAGGCGCCGACTCGCTCGCTCATCGCCGCCCCGCTTCTCGACCCCCGGGGTCGCGTCAACGCCGTGCTCCAGGCGGAGAGCCCCGTCGAGGACGCCTTCGAAGAGCGTCACCTCGAGCTCCTCGGGGCACTCGCCGGCATCGCCTCCCCGGCCCTCGAAAACGCCCTCCGCTGGCGCCGCCTCGAGGCGGAGGCGGAGCGCCTCAAGGCGCAGCAGCTGTCCCACGACCTGGTCGGCGAGAGCCCGTCCATCGTACGTCTCCTCGAGCTCATCGCGCGGGTGGCGCGGGTCGACACGACGGTGCTGATCCGTGGCGAGAGCGGCACCGGGAAAGAGCTCGTGGCCCAGGCGATCCACCGCTCGAGCGAGCGTGCCCGGGGGCCTTTCGTCGCCATCAATTGCGCGACGCTGTCGGAGACGCTGATCGAGAGCGAGCT
>JAGQSE010000274.1 GCA_020439725.1 Acidobacteriota bacterium | reverse complement strand
ACCGCCTCGATCATCACCGCGTGCTGGCGCTCGGGGGTCGGGACCTGCATGCGCCGGGCCCGGCCGATGCCCGGGTGCGGTACGTCGCCGTCGCCGGCGATCTCGTTCGAGGTGTCGACCACCACCACCCGCTTGCCGAGCTCGTCGGCGAGCACCCGCGCGGCTTCGCGCAGCAGCGTCGTCTTGCCGACGCCGGGACGCCCAAGGAGGAGGATCGAACGGCCGCTCTCGATGACGTCGCGAACGATGTCGACGGTGCCGACCACCGCGCGGCCGACCCGGCAGGTGAGGCCGACGACGACGCCGACACGGTTGCGCAGCGCCGAGATGCGGTGCAGTGTCCGCTCGATGCCCGCGCGGTTGTCCTTGCCGAAGGTGCCGACTCGCTCGACCATGTGCTCGAGATCCGAGCGCTCGACGAGGGTTCCCGTCAGGTCCACCGCCCGGTCCGGGAAGCGGGCCTCGGGGGTACGGCCGAGATCGAGCACGACCTCGATGAGCTGGTCGTGGTCCGGCTGCGCTTCGATGGCGGCACGCACCGTCGGCGGCAACACCGCCAGGAGCAGGTCGAGGTCGTCGGCGTCGGGGTTGTCTCGCTGGGCCAAGCTCTACCTCCCGAGGATGGCATGGCAGACCGCCGTGCGGGCTGTCGCGACGAAAGGAACGCCGCCGTGCCCTGGGCGCGGCGGTCTCGACGGGAAAACGGGGGACGTGGGGAGCCGGGTCGCGAAGCGGCGGCGACCCGGAACGCGGAGCGGTCGACGGCGGGGCTCAGCGCGCAGCGGTGACCTCGGCGGGCTCGGCGGTGGCGCTCTCCTCGTGCTGGCGGATGAAGGCGTCGAGACTGCGCGCCGCCTGGCGCCGGATGGCCTCGCGCATCAACGGCGTCCAGCCCAGGAGACGGCCCTTCAAACCCAGTGCCTGGGCGCTCCAGCGCCACAGGTCGAAGCTGTCGCGGTGGCGGATGATCCGGCCGTCCTCGAAGACGAAGCGGGCGTAGATGCGGTTCTCGACGGGACGTCCCGTGGCGGTGAAGGTGTAGAAGGCGCGCCAGTGGGCACGGCCGCTGGTGTCGTCGGCCTCGATCCCCTCGAACTCGATCTCGAGGTCCTTGCCGCGCTCGCACAGCATCTTCCACATGGCGCGCGCCCGGGGGCCCTTGAGGTTGGGAAAGACGGGATCCGAGAACTCGACCTGGGGGTGGTAGCAGGCCACCATCCCGGCGGCGTCGCGGTGCTTGAAGGCGGTGTAGAAACGTTCGATCAGCTCGGCGTTGGGATGCATGCACAACTCCAGGGTCCCGTACCGCCGGATCGACGGCGGCCGGGCCGCGAACTCGAGAAGCAGACCCAGCGAGAGCAACCCGCATGCGGGCCTGCCGTACTTCAAGGAGCGGCGCCCACGATCCGGGCTCGTCGGTCCGTGGCGGGGCGTCGCTTCCTAGTCTACCTCCGCTTCCGCCTCGGCGGTGGGCGTCACCACCGTGTCGTTCCTGTCACGCGCCGGTGGCCGAGTCGCTGCGCCGCGGACCGGGACCGGGCGGCGGCCGAATCCGGCCGAGAGGGTATGATCCAACCACTCATCCAGCGAAAGGCTCTCCCGTGTCGTCGAAACCCCTCATCCCGTCCTCCAGGCTCCGCTGCGCCGTCCTCCTGGTTCTCCTCGCCGCCTCGGTCCCCGGGTCGGCGGCTCCGGTTTCGCAGCCGATGGGGCCCGCCGGCGAAGTCCCGTTGCCGGCGGCGGTGCTGCCGCCGGAGCTGCCCTGGGAAGGGGCGAGCCGCTCGCTGATGGCGGCGCCGGACGATCCCTGGATCACCCCGGCGGAGAAGACCGGTCTCGAGGCCACCCCCGGCTATGACGAGACGTTGGCCTGGCTCGATCGGCTGGTCGCCGCCGCGCCGCAGCTGACGAGCGTCGAGATCGGCCGCACCGACGAGGGACGGCCGCTCCGCATGATCGTCGCCTCGAGCACCGGCGTCGCCGACGCCGCCGGCCTAGCGGCGCTGGGCAAGCCCATCCTCCTCGCCCACGGCGGCATCCACGCCGGCGAGATCGACGGCAAGGACGCGGGGATGATGCTGCTCCGGGACCTGACGGTGGGCGGCAAGCTGCCGGGGCTCCTGGAACGAGCGAGCCTGCTTTTCATCCCGGTCCTGAATCCCGACGGTCACGAGAGGTCGAGCGCCTACGGTCGCGTCAACCAGCGCGGACCGCGCGAGATGGGGTGGCGCACCAACGGGCGCAACCTCAACTTGAACCGCGACTTCGCCAAGCTCGACACCCCCGAGGTGCGGGCGCTGGTCCGGGTGATCGACGAGTGGCGACCGGACCTCTATGTCGATGTCCACGTCACCGACGGCGCCGACTACCAGTACGACTGCACCTACGGCTGGAACGGCACCCACGCCTGGTCGCCGGCCGTCGCCGGGTGGCTCGACCGTGTCTTCCGCCCCGCCGTCGACCACGAGCTGTCCGCCGCCGGGCACCAGCCGGGGCCCCTGGTCTTCCTGGTCGACGAGCACGACCCGGCCCGCGGCAACCTCGACTGGGCCGCGGGGCCGCGCTATTCGAACGGCTATGGCGACGTCCGGCACCTGGCCAGCATCCTGGTCGAGAACCACTCGCTCAAGCCCTACGATCGGCGCGTCCTCGGCACCTATGTCTTTCTCGCCGCGGCGCTGCGGACCCTCGGCGAGCATGGTGGCGAGCTCCGCACCGCCACCGTCGCCGACCGGGCGGCGCGCCGCGACCCGGTGCCGCTGTCGTGGACCGTCCCCGACGGCCAGACGCCGCGCATGATCGACTTCCTCGGGGTCGAGAGCCGCTCGTCGTTGTCGCCCATCTCCGGCGGCGTCGAGCTCGAATACACCGGCAAGCCCGTGACCCTGCGCATCCCGCAGCTGGTGGCGGACCGGCCGGGTGCGACGGCGGCGCGGCCCAAGGCCTACTGGCTGCCGCCCACCTGGCCCGAGGTCATCGCGCGCCTCGAGGCCCATGGCATCCGTGTCGAGCGGCAGTCCGAGGCCCGCGACGTCGAGGTCGACGTCTACCGGCTCGGTGAGCCGACCTTCGACCCGGCGCCCTTCGAAGGCCGTTTCCGCGTCGCCGCTCCGGCGGAGCTCGAGCATCGGGTGGTTCACTTCGCACCGGGATCGGTGCGGGTGCCCACGAACCAGCCCCTCGGCGACCTGGCGGTGCTCCTCCTCGAGCCCGCGTCCCCGGATTCGTTCCTCGCCTGGGGTTTCTTTCACGAGATCTTCCAGCGCACCGAGTACATCGAGGGGTATGTCGTCGAGCCGCTGGCGAGGGCGATGCTCGAAGCCGATGCGGACCTCGAGACGGAGTTCGAGAAAGAGCTGATGACCCATCCGGACCTCGCCGGCGACGCCCGCGCGCGGCTCTCCTGGTTCTATGCGAAGACTCCGTATTGGGACCAACGGTGGCGCGTCTATCCGGTCGCCCGGGAATGAGGCCTTGGACCTCCAGGGGTCGCTCCGAGCGTCCCGCGGCAGACCTTGACGCCCCTGCCGCGGTCCGACCCCGAGCGCCGAAGGCGTCCACGAACACTCAAGCAGGAGACTGATGATGCGATCGAAGATGGTGATGTTCGTTTGTTCCGCCGCTCTACTTGTTGCGGCGACCCTGCCGGCGGTGGGGGAGGAGGAGACCATGGGGCAACCCGAAACAGCGGTGGCGGCCTGGCTCCAGCTGGGACCGGTGACGGTGCCGTGGCCGGCCTTCCGCGAAGGCGGCGCCAAGGACTTCGGCGCCGCCGAGCTCCTGGCGACGCCGATGCTCGACCAGGAGGGGCTGTGGCCCGCGGCCGGTGACACCGTGCGGTGGGCGGATGGCTCGACCCTCACCTGGCAGGCGGCCCAGCCGTCGCTCGAGCTGGTGGCGGGCGGCGACACGCCGGCGGTGGTCTATCTCGCCACCTATCTCGCGACCGATCGCTTCGTCACCGCCAAGCTCTCCCTCGACACGACGCAGCTGGCGGAGGTTTTCCTCGACGGCGTCTCGGTAGCGAAGCGCGACTCGGCCACCAGCGCCCCGGCGGAGGGGGACGATGCGGAAGCCGCCAAGGCGGCGGAGCCGCTCAAGGCGGATCTGCCGATGGTCGAGGGCAAGCATCTGCTCGTCGTGGCCGCGGTCTCGGACCCCTCGGTGGAAGCGCCGTGGAAGCTCGCCGCCCGCCTCGAAGCCCCCGTGGGCTCGGTCGGCGCGAGCACCGATCCCGAGCGCTCGCTCCGCCTCGCCGACATCCTCGACGTCGAGAGCGTGACCGGTCTCGAGCTCGCCCCCGACGGCCGGCACCTGGCGATCCACTTGACGACCCCGTCGGCCCCCGCCGACGACTCGGAGCATTGGACCCAGATCCGCACCTTCGACGGCCGCCTGGTGCGGACGCTCCGCGGCGGCGAGTCGGAGCTCAGCTGGAGCCCCGACGGCCGCCGCTACGCCTACACCGTCAGCGACGAGGGCAAGGCGGACCTGTGGGTGGCCGACGTCGAGGGCGGTGCCGACCGTCGCGTCCTCGAAGGCGTCGAAGGGCTCGACGGGTTCCTGTGGCTTCCCGAGGGCCAGGCCATCGTCTACTCGGTGGCGCCGGAAAGCGAGAAGGACGATCGCGGTGTCAAGCGCTACCGCGGCCTCAACGACCGATGGGCCGGCTGGCGCGACGTCGACTCGCTCTATCTGGTGTCGCTGGCGGACGGCAGCCGGCGGCGCTTGACCGGTGGCGGTGAGACCGTCCACCTGCAGGACGTGCGGCCCGACGGTGGCGCGGTGCTGCTCTCCGTCGACCGCTACACCCCCACCGAGTGGCCCTTCACCCACGCCGACCTCTACGAGCTCGACCTGTCGACCCTCGCCGCACGGCTGATCCGCCGGGTGACGTGGTTCGGCGGTGCCACCTACGCCCCCGACGGCAAGCACGCGGCGGTGAGCGCCGGGCCGTCCGCCTTCGGCCCGACGGGACGGAGCGCCGGGGAGACCGGCAACCCCGCCAACGAGTACGACACCCAGGTCTACCTCGTCGATCTCGAGAGCGGCGACGTCCGCGCGCTGACCCACGACCTCAAGCCGGCGATTCTGTCGCTGGCGTGGACCGCCGGCGGCGATCTGGTGGTCCTGACCCAGGACCGCGACCGCCAGACGATCTATCGGCTGCCCAAGGGGAAGAGCTCCTTCGTAGCCATCGACAGCGGTCTCGACACCGTCGAAGGGTTGAGCGTCGCCCGGCGCACCGGCGACCTGGCCTACTACGGCTCCTCGACCCTGGTGCCGCCGCAGGTGATGGTGCGGGGTGCCGCGGCCGGCGGGCCCAAGGTGATCTACCGGCCCCTCGAGAAGGTTCTCGAGCCGGTCCGTCTCGGCCGCCTCGAGGACTTCGACTTCGAGACCGAGAGCCGCGGCACGATCCTCGGCCGGATCTACTACCCGCCGGGCTTCGACGCCGCCAACACCTATCCGGCCATCGTCTACTACTACGGGGGCGCGTTACCCACCGAGCGGACCTTTGGCGGCCGCTACCCCAAGGACCTGTGGGCGGCCATGGGCTATGTGGTCTTCGTGCTCCAGCCGAGCGGTGCCACGGGCTTTGGCCAGGAGTTCTCGGACCGCCACGTCAACGATTGGGGCACCACCGTAGCCGACGAGATCATCGCCGGCACGAAGAAGTTCCTCGAGGCCCATTCCTTCGTCGATCCCAAGCGGGTGGGGGCCATCGGCGCCTCCTACGGCGGCTTCATGACCGATCTGCTGCAGACGCGGACCGATCTGTTCAGCGCCGCGGTCTCCCACGCGGGGATCAGCTCGATATCGAGCTATTGGGGTCAGGGCTGGTGGGGTTATCTCTACAACGCGGTGGCCGGCGCCGGTTCGTACCCGTGGAACAACCCCGACCTCTATGTCGGTCAGAGCCCGCTCTTCCACGCCGACCGCATCCAGACCCCGCTGTTGCTGCTCCACGGCACCGCCGACACCAATGTGCCGCCGGGCGAGAGCCAGCAGCTCTACACGGCGCTGTCGATCCTCGGCAAACCCGTCGAGCTGGTCACCTTCGATGGCGAGAACCACCGCATCGCCGACCACGACAAGCGCGAGCTGTGGAGCCAGCTGATCATCGCCTGGTTCGATCGCTACCTCAAAGACCAGCCCGAGTACTGGGAGCACCTGATGGGGGACGAGAAGAAACCAAAGGGGTGAGACATCGGGGGACATGATTCCCGAGGCCCGGGGGACGTGATCCACACGAGTGTGCGCAGTCCTCCGTCGGTGCTGGTGGCTTGGCCGCTGGCAGAGCAAGGCCGGTGGCGAATCGTGTCCCCCTGCTGACGCATACCTCGTACGCTATCCTCGGCCGAGCGAACAACCCACGAGGAGCCGATCGATGACCCGCCCCCGCCTCCGTCTCCCGGTCCTCGCCGTCGCCCTGACCGTGGCGATGGCCCGCCTGCTGGCGCCGTCGCCCGCGTCTGCCCAGGACAAGCCGCCGGCGGCCTTCGGCAGCCAGGTGGACGTCGCCGAGGTGCTGCTCGACGCGCTGGTGACCGACGTCGACGGCAACGTCGTCTTCGGGCTCGGCGCTGACGACTTCGTGATCGAGGAGGACGGCCGCGAGATCGCCCCCGAGTCGGTGACCTTCTACAGCAACCGGCGGTTTCTCGAGGCCGCGGACCCGGGCGGTGTCTCGGTCGACCGGGTGCCCGAGGACCGGGCCTTCGTGCTCTTTCTCTACAGCCCCAAGGTCGCCGACACCCGCGCCTCGCGGCTCTTCTTCCGCATGACCGACGCCAGCCGCAGCGCCGCGCGCTGGGCCTACGAGGAGCTCCTGCCCAACGACTGGGTGGCGGTGGTGAGCTACGACTCGGGGCTGCGGCTGCACCAGGACTTCACCACCGACCGTCGCGCCGTCGACCGTGCCTTGCGGCGAGCCGCGGCGGGTCGTCCCCCGGAAGGGCAATGGCCGTCGCGGAGCGGCTCCGAGGGCGGTGGACCGACCCTCGAGGCGATGCCCCGCGGCGACCAGCTCCGCGACCTGACCCCGACCATCTACCAGGGGTTGACCGAGCTCGCCGGGGAGCTGGGGACCATCCCCGGGCGCAAGAACCTGATCTTCTTCGGCATGGATTTCCCCTCGCAGAACGCCACCGCCGCGGGTAGCGTCGACCCGGTGCGCTACCCGCCGATGATGCACGCGCTCAACGCCGCCAACGTCGCGGTCTACGCCATCGCCCTCGCCAACCGCGCCGACCAGGAGGTGCTCTACCGGCTGTCCGAGGACACCGGCGGCTCCTACGACTGGAGTTTCCCCGACTTCTCGGTGCCGCTCCACCGCGTCGCCCGGGAGAACAACGGCTACTACCTGTTGAGCTACCGCGCCGAGCACCCGAAGGGCGAGAGCGGGTACCGGGAAGTGAAGGTGAAGGTGCGCAACCCCGAGTTCACGGTGCAGGCGCGGGGCGGGTACGAGTACTGAGGTAGCAGGGGCAGACGATCCTTCGACGCGCTTGCCCTCTACAGGCGGTTGCGAGTCGCGGTTTCGGCTGTCTGACGACGGCAGTGGTGAATCCTGTCCCCCGGTGGTTTACTTCCCCCAGCTCAAGTCCCCAAAGCCGCTCAGCGTGTAGAACATGCCGCTGGGGTCCGACGCCTCGCCGGGGGGGGCGGCGCGGCGCGCGAGCCGTAGCGCCTCGGCCACGGGGAGGCCTTCGAGCAGACCCTGGTGTTTTTTTTTGAATGATACGGCGGCCACCG
>JAGQSE010000273.1:16072-22850 GCA_020439725.1 Acidobacteriota bacterium | reverse complement strand
TCCCAGGCTGCTCCTTCGATCCGCGATGCCAGCAGTCCTCAGCCGGGTCCGGGGCCCCGCGCCAGCCATGTGGTGAGCCGCTCGAGCGAGTCGACCCAGCCGCCGTGGGCGTCGCGCGTCGCCCGGTCCGGGAAGCGGCTGTGGACGAGCTCGACACGAGTTCCGCCATCCTCGGCGTGGAAGTCGAGCTCGACCAGCGTGTCGTCGTCGGGGAACGGCCCCTCGGTCCAGCGCCAGCTGTAGCAGAGTCGATCCGGACGCCGGACCTCTTGGAAGGTCCCGCTGTGGGCGTAGGTCGAGCCGTCGGGCGCGCGGAGCCGGACCCTGTACTCGCCGCCTTCGACGGCGGGGAAGCTCAGGTCCTCGATCGTGAAATTGCGGGGGCCCCACCACTGACGGAGCAGCTCGGGGTTGGTGAACGCCTCGAACACCTCGTCGATCGAGGCCTTGTACCAGCGCGACAACGCCAGGGTCGTCGAGGGCCAGGGGCCGGCGAGGAGGTTCATGGTTTGGACCTGCCCCGCTCGCGCTCGAGCAGCGCCTCGAGCGAGTCGAGCTGCTCGGTCCACAGCTGCCGCATCTCCTCGAACCAGTCGAGCCCTCCCCACAAGGTCCTGGGCCGCAGCCGGTTTCGCCGGTGCCGGCCGTCGGGGATGCGGTCGATGAGCCCCGCCCGCTCGAGCACCTTGAGGTGCTTCGTCATCGTCGACGGCGCCAGCGGAAACGGTGCCGAAAGCTGTGCCACCGTCGCCTCTCCCTTCGCCAACTCGCGAAGGATGCCGCGGCGCGTGGGATCCGAGAGAGCGAAGAAGAGATCGTCGAGCTGCCTGGCAGTGGCGGTGTTCATGGGAGGAGAGTAGCACGCCAGGTACCGCTGCAACCCTCTCCTGCAAAGTGCGTACAATTTGCCGAACGGCGAATTATTGGACGAGCTCCAAGAGCTTTGTATCGCGCCTCGACCCCCTCCGTGCCGTTCCAGGGGTCCTTCCGGGGACCTTGGTGGAGCCCGAGGCGCGTCGGACACTTTGCCAAAGGAGGCAGTATGAGCCGAACGCTGCAGCGATGGATCGGAACCACCTTGGCCTGCCTGGTGGGAGCCCTCGGGGCCTCCCAGGCCGGCGCCATCGAGACCGAGCGGGTCGCGGTCACCGCGACCTCGACCCCCTTTGACGCCGCCATCGATCCCGGGGCCTATGGTTACCTCGAGGACGAGTACCTGGTCAGCGGAACGGGAAACGTCTACGAGTATGACGCCGCCGGTGCGGTGCGCGTCCGCACCCACGACGTTCCTTATCGCAGCCGGATCCTGGTCCGACGGCCGCCGCCGCATCGCTTTCGCGGCGTGGTGCTCGTCGAGCTCCTCAACCCCACCGCCGGCTACGACATCGACTTCGAGTGGCACAACACCCGCAAGCTCCTCGTCCGCGAGGGCTACGCCTGGGTCGGAGTGACCATCAAGGACACCGCCATCGACTTCCTCAAGGATTGGGATCCGGCGCGCTACGGGACGCTCGCCATGTCCGATCGGGGCCTGGCCTACGACCTCTTCGCCCAGGTCGCGGCCCTGCTCCGCGAGCGCAACGACCCCGAGAACCCCCTCCGCGGGTACCGCGTCGACGTCGTCGTCGGCACCGGGTACTCGCAGAGCGCCGACTACCTGACCACCTTCAGCAACGAGTTCCACGACACCGCGCTCGCCGCCGGCGGACGCCACGCCTTCGACGGGTACCTCCATACCGGGGGCAATGGTGCGGCGCGGCGTCTCAACAGCACCGACCCCGAGCTTTTCATCGACGACCGCCGGTTCAACCGGGTCGCCGCACCGCTGATGCGCGTCCAGTCGGAGACCGAGGTCGGTATCTTCTTCTACAGCAGCGCCACCACCCGGCAGCCGGACTCGCCGACCTTCCGGGTGTACGAGATCGCCGGCGGCTCCCACGCCGACGCCGAAACCCTCGAGCGGACCGGCGAGGTGGCCGCTCGCGACCTCGGACTGCCGGTCCTGCCGGCCTGCCAAGATCCCTTGAGCCCGCTCGCCGTCGGCCCCGTCCACCGGAGCGCGCTGGCCAACCTCGTGCGCTGGATCCGTACCGGCACACCGCCTCCGCCCAGCCGCTGGATCGAGCTCGACGGCGACGGCTTGGTGGTGCGCGACGGTGACGGCAACGCGGTCGGAGGGATCCGGCTGCCCCCCATCGACGTGCCCCTGGGCACCTTCGAACCCGGCAACATCGGCCCCCTGCCCTGTCCTCTGGCGGGCTCCTTCTATGCCTTCGACCCGGCGACGCTAGGGGTGCTCTACCCGAGCCATGGACGCTATGTCTCGCGGGTGGTGAGCTCCGCCCTCGACAACGTGCGCGCCGGGTACCTCCTGCCCGGTGACGCTCTCGGCTATGTCGTCGAGGCCGCTCGGTCGTCCGTCGGGCACTGAGCCTGCCATCTACGGAGTCGAGGGCACCCGGCGCTGCGCCGCGGGTGCCCTCGGCATGTTTGAGGGTCTTGTTTCTGGTGGTCTCACTCTGTTCAAGAACGAGACGGCGAGATCTTTGCCGGGCTCTGTTCTCGCTCTTGAAGATATGATCAAACTTTCTTGAAGAGTCTCTTGAGGAGACCGATGATGACCTCACCGCGCTGGGCTCTTCTCGGCTGTGTCTTGACGGGGTTCCTGGTCTCGTCGCTGGTGTGTCCGGCGAGGGCCAGTGCTTCCTGCGTTGCGACTCCGACCCAGCTCTGCCTCCAGGGTGGCCGTTTCGAGGTTCGGGTCGACTGGCAGGATCGCTCGGGTCGAACCGGCGTCGCGCAAGCCGTGGCTCTGACCGGGGACACCGGCTACTTCACCTTCTTCAACCCTCAGAACGTCGAGCTGGTCACCAAGATCCTCGACGGCCGGCGGGTCAACGGATACTTCTGGGTGTTCTACGGCGCCCTGTCCAACGTCCAGTACCGGCTCACCGTGACCGATACCGAGACCGGTGTCAGCAAGGTCTATGACAACCCGCAGGGGCATCTTGAGAGCGCCTCGGACCCCACCGCGTTTGGGCCGTTCTCGGCCCCGGGTGCGGTCGCCGGGAGCGAGGCTTCGACAGCCGCCTCGACGCCTTCGCGCGCCGAACCGCTTCCGGCCAGCTCGACCTGCACTCCGACGGTGGCGGAGCTGTGCCTCGGGGACGGCCGCTTTCGAGTGCGGGCGACGTGGCGAAAGCCCGATGGCAGCGTCGGCCAGGGGCAGGGCGTGTCGTTGACCCGCGATACCGGCTACTTCTGGTTCTTTCGCTCGGCCAATGTCGAGCTGGTGGTCAAGACTCTCGACGGTCGCCCGGTCAACGGCGAGTTCTGGGTCTTTGCGGGGAGCTTGACCGACGTCGAGTATGTCCTCGAGGTGACCGACACCGAGACCGGCAACGTGCAGGTGTATCAGAACCCCGCCAAGACCCAGGCGAGCCTTGCGGACACGGGTGCCTTCACCGGTCAGGCGGATCCCGCCGCGGTGGCCGCACGCCTCAGGAGCTTTGCAGAGCGGCTCGAAGCCGCCAGCCACGACGGCCTCGTCCGGCAATCACCCGAGCACGCGATGCTCGCGCGGGGCTCGGTGCGGGTGATCCGCGAGCAGCTCGAATGCCTGGCCAAGGCCGCAGAGTACGGCACCTGGGCTTGCAACGTCCTCGATGCCGACGCCGGAGAGACCTACGGTCAGATCGCGACGGCGGCGGATGCCGCCTGGGTGGCGGCCTACCTGGAGCTCGACCCGACCTTCGCCGATGACGAGACGACGACTGGAGCGATCACCACCGGAGCCGCCGAGGCATCCCCGGCGGCTCCGCCCGGCACCTCCGAGCCGGGGCTCTTCGCTCCCGTTTCGACGGCGCCGGAGGCCGCAACCTCGTATCCCAGCCTTCCCGAGTGTGGCTGGAGCGACCGCAAGACCGCCACCGTCTATGCGCTTTGCGAGGCCGCCGCGAACCCGCTGCCCCAGGTCACCGCGGCTCAATGGGCGGCGGACGCGATCTGCGCCGCCGCGGGGCCCCGACTGGCCGTTGCCTGTGGCCTCTACGCCGGGGTCAGCCTGGGCATCGGGATCCTCCGCGCCTGGTACTGCAACTACACGCCCATCGAGCTCAACGCGGCCTACATCGAGCCGCGGCCCGAGATCGAGCTCGGCTTTGACGATTCGCGCGAGCTCCGAGTCCGTGGGATCTTTCGGAGCAATCCGCTGGCGTCGAACGTCGTTGACCTGGCGTTCACGCTCGCCGAGCAGTTGCTCCACCGGCTGGGAATTCCGGATTCGATCGCGTCGACCATCGCCTCGTCGGTGGCGTCGAGCTGGCTCGAGGACGCCTTCGGCGACAGCGTTCCGGCTCCCGGCGACATCGTGCGCTGCGAGGGAACGCTCTCGCAGCGCACCGCCACCGTGAAGTTCGTCGACCGGCTTGGCGGCCCGGTGACGCTCGAAGGCCGAAGCTTGCGGAGCGGATCGAGCGAGGCCGGGGGCTCGGTGAGGCCGGCGCTGCAAAGGACCCAACCCTGGCGTCTGACCAATCTTCAGCTCAATGCCACCCCGTTCGTGGTCCGAGCCGGTGCCTGCTCGGGGAGCGGGCGCTATCGGCTCGAGACCTACACGATTCCAGCAGGTCCGCCGCCGCGCATCGAAGGCACGACGGACGTCCACTGGTTGCTGTGCGATGGCCAGGATTGGTGGGTGGACACGATCTACGAGCCCAATGGCGCGGGCTTCTTGGCGATGCCTTCTGCGGTGCGATCCGTATCGCGGTGCGATGGGCAGTGGAAGGATTTCGCGTTCCAGTACACGGAGTCCGGCTGCCCAAGATCTCTGGTGAATTGCTCACTCGGCTGGGACACGTCGGTTCGGTTTGCGAACGGCGTCCTCACTCAGCACACCCGAGGGCGAGGCAGCGGCATTGATCCTGACTGGCCGCCGCCGACGGATGGGCCGGTTCGGATCAGCGAAGACTCCGATGCGGAGAGCGTTCTCGATGTTGCCGCCGGCTGGTGGAGGGGTTCATTTTACGGCACCCATTCCTGGGTAGGCGTCGTCCCCAATTGTCACGTCGCTGACGTGCTCTACCTCTTTGTCTACGAGCACTCGGGTTCCTACCCGGGTCTCGGCTACAGCTGCCGCCGCGTCTCGAGCTGCAATTAGCCGATCGGGGGTGCCTCCCGGCGCGGTACGATCCCGCCACACTCCGCCTCCTCCGCAAGGGAGACGGCCGCTCCACAGGCGACGAGGAGGTCTCGATCATGCCGACGCTCGCATCCTTGCTGATGGCCGCCAGCGCTCTGGTGGTGCTCTTCCTGGGCACTGCGCATCTCGTCCTGACCTATCGCGGCAAGGCGCTCCACCCGCGCGACCCGGAGCTCAAGACGCGACTCGAGGCGGTGTCGCCGGTGATCACCCGCCAGACCACGATGTGGAAGGCGTGGATCGGCTTCAACGCCAGCCACAGCTACAGCCCGATGCTCTTCGGGTTGGTCTACGGCTACCTGGCGCTCGCACGCCCCGACGTTCTGTTCGGGGACGCCTTCCTCCTGGCCCTGGGCCTGGTCTGGTTCGGTCTCTACATCGTCCTCGCCCGTCTGTACTTCTTCCGGACACCCCTCCTCGGGATCCTGGTGGGGACGGCGCTCTACGTGGCGGCGGTGATGCTTGGGTGGAGGTGAGAGAGCCCTGACCCAGACTGCCGGGTCGGGGTAGCAAGGGCGTCGCGCTGCTATCTTTCTGGATCATGCACGTCGAGTTCCCTCGGCCTTTCGCCGAGGTCCGGCTCAGGTCCTCCTGGTTCCTGCTCGCCGCCTTCCTCCTGAGTCTCGGGCCGGCCGCCGCCGTTGCAGCCGCCGACGCAGTGCCCCTTCCTCCGGGCGTGATCCTCGAGCGCTCGCTCGGGGCGGCTGCGAGCGAGCGCTTCGCGGTCGAGCTCGATCCGTCGAAGGCCTGGCGGGTGCGAGTCGAGCAGGAGGGGATCGACGTCGTCGTGGCGGCGGTGGATCCCTTGGGGCGGGAGGTTTTGGAAGTCGACGGGCCAACGGGGCGCGAGGGGGTCGAGAGCTTGGTGATCGAGCCGGCGACCCGAGGGAGCTACACCGTCGAGGTGCGCTCCGAAAAGAAGGGTGTTGCGGCAGGGAGGTACACGCTCCGACTCGATGCGCTCTCCGAGACCACTGCGGAGGACCGGCAAAGGCTCCGTACCGAGAAGGCGTTGAGCGAGGCCGGGCGGCTGAACCGCGTGGGCGAAGATGGCGGTCGAGAGCAAGCCCGCGCGGCCCTCGCAGAAGCGATCGGTCTGTGGCACGAGCTCGGTGAGCCGCGTCGCGAGGCCGAGGCGCTGCTGGCGCTCGGCGCGCAGCTCGAGGTCTCGGGGAACACCGAGGCGGCGGTGGAGAGGTATGAGCAGGCGGTGGCGCTCCGCCGCCAGCTCGGTGACCGCGGCGCCCTGGCTGGCGTCCTCGAAGCGCTGGGTGCCGCGCGTCTCAAGCTCGGTCGGCTGGCCGATGGGCGCGTGGCGCTCGACGAGGCGCTGACGCTCCGGCGCGAGCTCGGCCCGGCCTCGCTCGAGGCCACCACCCGCAACCAGCTCTGCCTGGTCCTCCAGCGCGCGGGCTCATGGACCGAGGCCGCGAGCTGTTACCAGCAGGCGCTGACGCTCGCCAAGAGCACCGGCGACGTCGCCCTCGAGGCTCGGGTCCTCAACAACCTGGGCGGGATCGACTCGAACCGCGGCGAACCCACCGCCGCCCTCGAGCACTTCGAGGCGGCTCTCGAACG
>JAGQSE010000273.1:13933-15988 GCA_020439725.1 Acidobacteriota bacterium | reverse complement strand
GGCCCTCGCCAGCTACGACGCGGCGCTCACGATCTTCCGGCGGCTGGGCGACCGCTACTGGCTCGCGCGGACGCTCAACAACCTCGGATTCGCCGACCTCACCCTCGGCGACGCCGACCGGGCGCGCTCGGTGCTCCTCGAGGCCCTGCCCTTGCGCCGCGAGCTCGGTGACCGGTTGGGAGAGGCCGTGACGCTACGAAACCTCGGCCGCGCTTCGGCCAAGCTTGACCAGCGGGTGCAGGCGCTGGCGTTCTACCGCCGGGCTCTCGACCTGAGCCTCGAGCTCAGTGACCGGCGCGGTGCTGCGACGGCGGAGAAGCTCCTCGGCGAGCTCGAGTCGAGCCACGATGCGGCCGCCGCTCGCGGCCATCTCGAGCGTGCGCTCACCCGATTCGAGGAGATCGGCAACCGGGTCGAGACCGCGGAGGTCCTCGAGCTCCTGAGCCGTCTCGATCTCGAGGGCGGCGATGCCGCGGGCGCCCTCGAGCTGGCGAAGCGGGCGCGCGAGCTCGAGATGGCGGTGCGAAACCCTCTGGGTGCGGTGCGCGCCCTGGTCGCCAGGGCCCGTGCCGAGCGCGGGGTCGGGGACGTGGCCAGCGCGGCGAAGAGCTTCCGGGAGGCCCTGGGCGAGCTCGAAACGCTCCAGCAACGGCTCGGCGACCCAGGGCAGCGGGCGCTCTTCCTCGCCTCGCAGCGCGACGTCTACGAGGGCCATGTCGATCTCCTGATGGAGCTCCATCGCCGGGACCCCGCGGCGGGGCACGATCTCGAAGCCCTCGAGGCCAGCGAGCAGGCGCGGTCGCGGGCGCTTCTGGCGTTGCTCGAAGGGGTTGGTGCTGGTCTCGAGCACGGGGTTTCGCCCGAGCTCCGCGAGCGCCTGCGCGCCACCGAACGACGGCTCACCGCCAAGACGCAGCGCCAGCTCGAGGTCTTCTCGGGCAAGGCCTCGAAGGAGGAGCAGCGCGCCGCCGAGCAGGAGCTCTACGCCGCCCTCGGCGAGCTCGACCGGGTTCGTGCCGAGATCCGCCTCGAGAACCCCCGTGCGGTATTGCCGAGCCCACCCAAGACCCTCGACGCGGCGGCGATCCGCGAGCTCCTCGATCCCGACACCGTGCTCCTCGAATTCCTTCTCGGTGAGGAGCGGAGCTTTTTGTGGTGGGTGACGCCGAGTACGGTGGAAAGCTACGAGCTACCGGCCCGGAGCGTGCTCGAGGCCCAGGCGCTCAAGGCGCGCCAGGAGGTTGGCGATCTCGCCCGAGCCCGGTCGGGGGCGCGGTCGGCCCTCGAGGTGCTCGGCGCGACGCTCTTCGCGCCGGTGGTGGATCGACTCGAGGATCAGCGGCTGGTGATCGTCGCCGACGGGGCGCTCCACCTCGTCCCCTTCGCCGCGCTGAGCCTGCCGGGCGCTGGTGGGGAGCCGCTCGTCGTTCGGCACGAGGTGGTGAGCCTGCCCTCGGCTTCGGCGCTCGACTCGCAGCGCCGCGAACGGCGGCCCGAGCGGCGGGAACGATCCGCAGCCGCGACCACGCTGGCGATTCTCGCGGACCCGATTTTCAACCTCGATGACGAGCGGGTCGAGCGGCACGCGGCGAGCCCCGAGCGCGGTGCCTTTGGCGATCTGGTCCGCTTGCCCGAGACCCGGCGCGAGGCGGAGGCCATCGCTGCCCTCTTGCCTTCCGGGAATCGCCTCGTCGAGCTCGGTGCCGCGGCGCGCAAGTCACGGGTCGTCGCGGGGGAGCTTCGCGAGGTCCGCATCGTGCACCTCGCCACCCACGGCTTCGTCGACCCCAAGATCGCCGAGCTCTCGGGGCTGATGTTGTCGCGCTTCGACGAGCAGGGAATGCCCCTCGACGGCTTCCTCGGGCTCCACGACGTCACCAACCTCGAGCTGTCGGCGGAGCTGGTGGTGCTTTCGGGTTGTCGTACCGCCCTCGGCAAGGAGATCCGTGGCGAAGGTCCGGTGGGTCTCGCCCGCGGCTTCATGTACGCCGGTGTGCCGCGGGTCGTGGCCAGCCTGTGGCAGGTCCGCGACCGCGCCACGGCGGAGCTGATGAC
>JAGQSE010000273.1:9270-13885 GCA_020439725.1 Acidobacteriota bacterium | reverse complement strand
GCCGCCCAGCTGTCGCTCCGAACGGACCGCCGCTTTCGCGACCCCTACTACTGGGCCGCCTTCGAGCTCGAGGGCGACTGGCGCTAGACCGAGGGCCGGTCGAGACCGAGGAGCTCAGCCTTCCTCGGCGCCCCAGGTGCCGTTGTCCCGCGGGTCTTCCCAGGGAAAGAGGACCTGTTTCTCCGGCGGGATCCCGACGTCGACACGGCGGATGGCGAAAATACGGTCGGAGGCGTTGCGGCTCCGACGATGCCAGAAAGAAAGGCAGCGCTCGGGCTTGCCGTCGCTAGGATCGCTGTCGAGAGTGCGCGTGTAGGGGTTGTAGTAGAGGTCTTGCTCGAAGTCGCGGCGCTGGTTGCCCTGGTAATACGTCAGGTGAAACTTGACCTTGTCGTCGGTGGTGAGGACGACGAAGCGATCCTCGGTGGCAGGTGGATCACCGGGGATCGTTCCTTCGATCACCTTCCACTTCTTGTCGGCGAACTTGCCGGGGTCGAATTCTCGCGGCAAGGTTGACTCGGGCTTTTGCGACATGGGGGAGTCCTCCGTGGTTCTCGTTGGGGGGCTTGAGGTCTGGGTTCGAGGTCCAGGTGCGCCGAGGCGGGGATACCTCTCACCTCACCCTCGACATCCTCAAGGCGGGCCGGCCACCCGAAACGTCATCGTGAGGCCAGGCTCCTCGGCCGGTGCGCCGAGGGCCCTGACCTCGACCTGGTACTCACCGGGCTCGAGGAACGACACCGGCAGCACGACGGGGATCGTGTCGTAGGGCGTCGGCTCGAGGTCGTCGCCGCGCCACCGCACCTTACCCGCGGCGTCCGAGAGCGTGACCTGGTAGCGCTCCGCCGTCGAGGTCGGTAGCTCGAGCGACAGCAGCAGCGCCTTCCGGTCCAGGTCGAGACGGATCTCGGTGGGCTCGCCACCGGCGTCGCGGACGGTGCCCAGCGCGACCACGGCGAGGCCGCCGAGGGGGGCGTCGAAGCTTGGCCCCGAAGGCGCCTCGACCGGTGGCGCCGACGCGGCGGCGCGCAGGTGATCGATCTCGGCGCGCTGCCGGAGCACCGTCGAGACCAGGACGACCCCCAGGGCGACGACCGTGATCCCGAACCCGAGGGCTCCCGCCCACTGGGCCGAGCTCCTCTGCCGCAGCCACGCCCAGAAACCCACCGCCACCGCCGCCTTCGCCGCGTCCTCGGTGGCTACGGCGCGAAGCCCCTGGCGGAGCTCCTCGCCCCAGCGCACCGCCTCCAGACACTCGGCGCAGGCGAAGAGGTGCTCCTCGAAGAGCGCCTCCTCCTCGTCCGAGAGCTGCCCGACGAGATAGCGGTCGAGGATCCTCTCGTTCTCGATCTGTGGATGGTCCATGGCGTTCGTCCTCCCGACCGCTCCTCAGCCGGGCACCGATCCGAAGGTTCTTGGCGCGCGCTCCTCGTACAGCCGGCGATAGCGTTGGCGGGCGCGGTGGAGCACGCGGTGGAAGTGCTCCGGTGTCAGCTCGAGGTCGTCACAGATCCGCGTGCTGTCCTCCTCGGCGAGGTAGTAGCGCACCAGCACCTCGCGATCCCGCGGCACGGTGAGCTCTGCGAGGATCTGTCGCGTCAGCCGGGCGCGCTCGTGGTGGAGCAGACCACCGAGGGCGTCGGGACGGCGCGCGTCGGGGGGCTCGGGCAGCACCGCCACCGAAGTCTCGGCGCTGAAGCTTCGCCGCCGGTAGCGCTGGGTTCCGAGGTTCTTGGCCAGCCCTCGGAGGAATCCGGCGAGCCGCTCGGGCTCGCGCACCTCGCCGCCGCGGATCTTCTCGAGGGCCAACATCACGGTCTCCTGGTACAGGTCTTCCGCATCCGCCTCGCTGCGGGTGTAGCGCCGCGTCAGGAAGCGCAGCGCGCCCTGGCAGCGCTCGATCAGCTCGGTCTCGGCCGCCGTCTCACCGGCGACGATGCGCGCCACCAGGTCGGCGGCGGACTCCGGGTCGAGGGTGGTCACGGCACCGCCCTGCCTACCAGGTGCGGTACGCGCGTCCAACCTCTCACCGCGACGTGCGATGAAAGCTCGGCGGAGCCGTTCGAAGGGAGCATGCCCGGCGATTGTCTCCGCTGCCGGGACGCCGCGCAAGGACGAGACCGGCGGCTACAGCTCCTCTTCGTACATCGGCGTCGACCAATCGGTCTCCTGGTAGTAGGAGACCTTGGCGGTCTTGGTCGCGCCATCGAGGCGGAGGATGGCGAAGCCGTGGGCATAGTTGTGGTCGATGACGTCGAGGGAGAGCTTCTTGCCCGGATTCCTCGGGTCGTCGACCAGCTGCGGCGGGTTCTTGATCTGCGGGTCGTCGGCGTCGGGATCGCTGTCGACGAAGGCAGGGATGGCGCCATGACCCAGACAGCGCCCCTTGGCGACGCCGAGGAAAGGCTCGTACACGCACAGGTTGTGCTCGTGACCCCAGAACCAGGCGGCGAGGTCGCCGCTGCCCTCGGCGGCCGCCGCCTGGAGCTTGCGGTAGGTGGTCATCAGCTTGGGGTTGGTCGACTCTTCGCCGGCGGGCTTGACGGCGTTGGCGCCGCCGATGTCCTCGTGGGCCGAGAACGGTTGGTGGTGCGACAGGAGCACCGTCCTGCCGCCGGCCTGGCTGAAGCTCCGCACCTTGTCGAGATGCCAGAGCTCTTCCTTGGGATCGAGATAGGTGATGTCCGTCGCAACCGTGAACGGGTCGTCGTCGTGGAGCCCGGTGTCCATGCCCAGGAACTGCCAGGCGCCGTCCTCGGTGCGGAGCGCGAAGTAGCTCGCCTGCTGCGCCTGCTCGGGGCGGAAGAGCGGGGGCGGGTTGAGCTTGGGGAGCAGCCAGTAGTAGCCGGTGCCACCGCTGTACATGTCGTGGTTGCCGGTGAGGTTGTACACCGCCACCGGGTTCTTGTCGCGCTCGAAGACCTCGTCGACGACGTCGAGGAAGAACTTCTGCGCTTCGCACTCGGTGCCCGAGTAGTAGATGTCGCCCAGGTGGATGAGTACGTCGGGCTGGTGCTTGGCGACCTGCCGCATCAGCTCGATGGCGTCGGCGGTGCCCGTGCCCCAATCCCCGACCAGCGCGATGGTGGCGTCGGCGGGTAGGTCGGGGATCACGAAGTCGCTCATCTCGCGATAGGGGACGTAAGGGATCTCACCCTTCCTGCGGCCGTCGATGAACCGCAGATAGGCGGTCACCGCTTCTGCCCAGTGGGGGTCGCAGGTCGAGAACGCGAGCTCGTCGCGCTTCTCCCGGGCCACCGCGTGGTTGCCGATGGTCTTCTCGGCCAGCGCCTCTGCAGCCAGCTTGGCGCAGGTCCATAGCGTGGCCGCGACGTCGCCGTGGGGGTCGGAGACCGCCGGTGGCGGCTGACCGGGAACCGGCTGGCCGGCCGCCTGGTACTCGGCGATCCGTTGAGCGACGTCGGCGGCGACGTGGCCGCTGCCCATCCGCGGCTGGCCGGCGGAATCGCCACGCGCCAGCGCCAGCTTGGCCTCGAGCTTGCCGGCGACCTCTTCGACCAGGCTCTGGAAGAGCGACTGCTGGGGACTGCGGAAGGTGTCGATGCGGGTCATGAGGCGGTCTCCTTCCGCGTCACAGGGTCTTCAGGTATTCGATGAGGTCCCACTTCTCCTCGTCGGTGAGATCGGTGCCGTAGAGGTGCCCGCCGTTGCCGTTGCCCGCCACCGAGGTGTCGAGGAGGAAGCCCACCTTCTCCGGGCCGGGACCCTCGTGGACGAACCCGACCTTGACCGGATCGATCACCGTGTATCCCTTGTAGAAGGTCTTGGGCCGCTGCTCGGGCGGTTGCAGCAGGTCCCACAGCGTCGGCACCGAGCCGTTGTGGAGGTACGGCCCGCGCACCCAGATGCCGTCGATGGGCAGGTTGGCGTAGCCCTCGGTCTTGCGGTAGGCGTCGAACTGGAACAGCCCCTCGTGGACCGTGTGGAAGGTGTCGACCAGCTCCTGGGTGAAGGAGTTGAGGCGATGCGGGTCGGTGCCGATGTCGGCGATGTCCGTGACCGTGCCGATCTTGGGTCCGCCGAACTCGTGGCATTCGGCGCATCGAGTCTCGAAGACCTGCCAACCTCGCGTCGCCTTCTCCTGGTCGATGGGGAAGGGGAACTTGGCCGGCGGCAGGTCGAGGACGAAGTCGGTGACGATCTTGAAGTGCGCCGGCAGCACCGAGTCCGGCGTCGCACCCACCGCCATGGCGGCGGCGTAGTTGCGCTCGCGGATCTGGTTGTTGTTGCCGTCCCAGTGCAGGTACATGCCTTCGCGCGCCCGCTGGTTCCAGATCGCCGGCAGGTCGACGGTGCCGATGGTGCCGTCGTCGGGCAGGTTGAAGACCGTGATCTTGGTGGGGTTGAAGGTGTCGGTGCGGCCGCGGCCCTGGGGCGGCCGCGTCTTCTGCCAGGCATAGGCGCGCGCCTGGATCTCGAGCCCGTTCTTGGCGGTGGGGATCACCACCCACTCGTAGAGCTTGGCCTCGAGCCAGCCGAGGTCCTGCTTCTCACGGATCTTGGCGACGATGTTCTTGGCCGTGAAGCGCGGGTCCTGGGCGCAGTCGTAGAGGAACCACTGGAAGGTCTCGAGGTCGAGCATGTGCGCCGGCGC
>JAGQSE010000273.1:0-9201 GCA_020439725.1 Acidobacteriota bacterium | reverse complement strand
TGGCGGTGTGACACAGCGAGCAGTTGGGCTCGACCGCCGGATACCCCTGATGACGGAGCGCGAAACCGATGGGGGTGTCGTGGCCGTCCTCGTAGATCAGCCCCAGCGACTTCCAGCCCTGCTCCGGGTCGGGGAGCTTGTCGGGGCAGATCTCGGGCAGGACCTGGAAGAGGTAGTAGGGCACCCGCGCCTCGACCGCGAGACCGATGGCGCCGTACTTGAACTGGTCCGCCGGGTCCTTGAAGATCGTGTCCGGCTCGGTCTTGAGCAGCGTGTCGTAGACCACCTTGCCGACATAGCCGCCCACCGCGAGGACCAGCACCAGGAGCAGAAGCGCCACCGGCGAGCGGAAGAGCCCGAGGATCGCTTCCCAGGTCGACCGGAAAAAGCCGCCGATGCCCCCGAGGCTCGCGCGGTCCTCCGCCGGCAGCCCGGTCTGGAGGAGGCGGAAGAGCAGCAAAGCGAGCACCACGTCGATGCGCCAGAACCAAGCGGTCAGGCCACCCGGGTTCCAGGCCACGAGCTGCCACACCCAGAACATGCCGAGCGCGAACCACCCCGCCACCGACAGCCAGGCATAGACGCGGTAGCGCACCGGCCGGACCGACGCCGGCAGCAGGAAGAGGCTGAGCTGGACGAGGAGCATGCCGCCGTTGCCCACCCACAGGTAGACCCACGGCAGGTGCGTGCCGCCAAAGGTCTCGACGAAGCTCTCGGGGGCGAGAAGCATCACCGCGGCGAAGGCGAGGCTGACCAGCACCGACAGCCAGGTCAGGAGCGCGAAGTACCGGAGCGGCTTCGGGGTGGAGGCGCTGAAAACGGCGGAGAAGCGTTCCCCCCAGCTCGCCATCACCCGCCCCAGGTTGGTCGCCGAGATCCGCTGCTCCGGCGGCAGCCCGAGCTGGAGCAGGATCAGGAAAATCACGCAGAAGGCGCCGTCGGTGATCCAAAAGGTCTCGATGGCCCCCGGCAGATGCCAGCGGCGGTTTTGCCACAGCCAAAAGCTCGCCGCGACGCCGCGCCCCACCACCGACAGCCAGGCGTAGACGTGGAAGCCCAGCGGGTCCCGCGCCGCCGGGATGTAGAAGCAGCTGGCCACCAGCAGCATGAAGCCCGCGTAGGCGACCCAGATCAAGCCGAACTCGATGGAGCCGGGCCCGAGCATCGCCTCCATCAGGTCGGGGGCGAAGAGCGCCGGCAGGATGAAGCCCAGGTTGACCGCGATGCCGATCCAGGTAAGCCGTTCGAACCACTTGAGATACCCGTTCATTGAAATCCTCCTCGAATGCGTGGTCAGGATCGGCTCAGAGCGTCTTCTCGAGGTGCTCGAGCATCAGCGGATAGACGTCGTCGACCGCGTTCTTGCCGAAGATGCAGTCGATATGGCCATAGCCGGGGATGACGTGGCGGGTGTAGAGCTCGCCGCCGTTGGCACTCGACAGGAGGTCCAAGGTCGCCAGCGTGCTCTTGGGCAGATAGCACCGGTTCTTCTCGCCGTGGATGAAGCAGGTGGGGATCGCCAGCCGATCGAGGTGCGGCATGTAGCGGTCCTCGCCGGTGTGCGACACGACGTGGGTCTCGCGCACCATCCTCGCCAGGTGCTCGAAGGTGGCGATGTTGCCGACACCGAAGAGCTCGTGGAGATTGTCGAAGGTGCGCTCGTCGAGCTGCTCGAGCTGGTAGAGCTCGCCATACATGAAGCTGATGCGCTGGCTCACCGGGTTCCGGTTGTGCTCGCCCTTGGGCGTCGGGTACAGCCGCAACAGGTCGTCGTAGAGCTTGCTCCGCCAGTCGGCGGTGCTGTCGACATAGGCGGTGAGCGACTTGACGCCCAGATGGTCGAGGAGCGACGGCAGGTGGAGCCCCGACTTGAGCCGCACGTCGAGGGGCGACAGCAGGTTGGTGGCGACCTGCGAGCAGACCACCGAGCGCACCCCGGTCATCCCCGCCAGGAGAGCCATGAAGAAGGTGTTCGAGCCGTAGCAGTGGACCAGCGCCTGGAGTGTCTTGGCGCCGGTGGCCTCGAGCACGTAGGCCACCGCCTCTGGATGGTCGAAGTCGGCGATCTGGTCGCCGTTCGACTGCTCGAGGGACGCCGGCAGCGCGATCGAGACGCGGAAGTCGAAGAGCCAGACGTCGTAGCCGTGGGCGTAGAGGTACTCGAGGAGGTTGGTGTCGATGAGGTCCGTCGAGAAGATCGCGCTTGACACCCCGGCGCCGTGGACCACCAGCAGCGGCCCCTTCGAACCACCGCGGTAGCGCGTCAGCCGCAGCGTGACGCCGTCCTTGGTCTCGAAGTGGTGGACCTCCGGTGCGCCGACCCGTAGCGGCCGCTTCTTCCGTGGTGGCGCGTCGGGGTTGAAGTAGTGGTCGGGGACCAGGATCCCGCCATAGGCCTGGAAGAGCACGCCGGCGAAGTACTCGCCAAAGCGCGCCATGGCCTCGACCCGCTGCTGGGTGCTGGTCGCACCGAGCACCTTCATGGTGGTCATCTGCCGGGCGAAGTCGGCGGGGAGGATGTGGAGGATCCCCTTGCCGACCACCGCGCCGGTTTCATCGGCGCCCTCGTAGACCGTCACGTAGAGGGTCGTGGTCTGCGGCCAGGCGGCGAGGATCGAGGCGGTGTGGACGGTCTTGAAGCCGTGGAAGAAGTAGCGCTTCCCCCCTTCGGCCTCGAGCACCATCTTGTAGACCATGTTCTTGGTCTCGACCTCCTCGGGGTTGTCGATAAAGAGCTCGAAGATGCCGTCGTGGACCGTCATCGGTTGCGCCGAGAGCGCGCGACAGCCGACCGTTCCGAACATCGCCGCCGGGTGGTCGGGCTGCTCGATCAGCGCGTCCAGGTCCTCGCCCTCGATGGTGAGCGTGAACTCCATCGCCGAGCCCGACGCCTTGCCCTGGTCGAAGGCCGCCTGGTAGTCGTCTCGGACCTCGGTCGAGAAGTAGCCCTTCATGGTCTCGGTGAAACGGATACCGAGCTTCGTCGCGGCGGTGTCGCCACCATCGGTGCCGGGCCCTTGGGGCTCGCCCACGGGTGTCACCGACGGCGTGTCGACGTCGAGGCTCCAGCCATGGTCGTCGGCCAGAAGCTGCATCGAGCGCTCGGCCAGCGCCGAGATGGTGAGCAGCGGATTGACGCCCAGCGACAGCGGCACGATCGAGCCGTCGGCGACATAGAGCCCCGGATAGACCGCGGTGCCCGAGCTGCCTTGGTAGACCTGCCCCTTGTGGTTGGTGACGCCGGCGGCGGCGTCGTCGGCCATCGAGCAGCCGCCCAGCGGGTGGACCGAGATCAGGCTGTCGTTGAGCAGCTTGGTCCAGATCGGGTCCTTGGTCCACGTGCCGCCGAGGGGCTTGGTGGCGGCCTCGAGGGTGTCGTTGACCGTGGTGAAGATCGGCTCGTGACCATAGTCGGGCCAGGAGAGCTTGAACCGGTCGTTGTCGAGCAGGCCCTCGCCCTCGGCGCCGTCGTGGGACATGACCAGGTAGGTCTGGGTGTTCTTGGTGGCCCCGTGGTAAGGCCCGCGAAGAAAGCTCTCGGCGACCCGCCCGGCCTCGCGCAGCCGGTCGACGACCCCGTGATCGGTGTCCTTGCCGAGCAGCCCCGCGGTGACCGCGAAGGCCGCCGGCATGGCCGGCCCGATGGCGCCGGGGATCGAGCCCTCCTCGATGACGAAGCCCTGCTTCCAGTCGGGAGTGTTGCGGTGGTCGATGATGCTCGTGATGCACGGCCCCACCGGCGCCACCGAACCGTCGGTGTGGGTGCCGAAGCCGATGCCGTTGATCTCTTCGTCGCAGTTGTAGGCAAAGCCCAGGACGTCGCCGTTGCCCGAGAAGTGCTTGCCAACGTGGTCCGACAGCGGCAGCCCCTTGGCCTTCGAGCGCAGCAGGATCTCGGTCGAGCCCAACGTCCCCGCGGACACCACCACCAGGTCGGCGGTGACGAAGAGATCCGGCGCGTCGTACTTCTCGCGCCCCTCGGCCACCGCCTGGAAATGCACCACCCAGCGACCGTCGCGGCGCTCGAGGTGGCTCACCGAGCAGCAGGTGAAGATCTCGGCGCCGTGGTTGTGGGCGTCGGGGAGGTAGTTCATGAGCGTCGTGTTCTTCGCCCAGTGGTTGCACCCGGCGACGCAATCGCCGCAGCCGATGCAGGCCTTCTGCTCGACCCCCGCGTGATTCTTGCCGTCCTCGAAGGTGACGTTGATGGGCGGCTTGTAGAAGACGTCGCTCATCCCGAGCCCCTGGGCGGACTTGCGGTTGGCTTCGAGCTTGGGAAGCTTCGGGTAGGAATCCGGATAGGGCCGCGAGCCGAGCATCGACTCCGCGCGGCGATAGCCCTCGAGCACCAGCGGGTTCTCGCCGCCGCGCAGCTCCTGAGGCCAGCGCGGGTCGTCCCACACGCCCGGGACCGCGCGCAGCGCGACGTTGGCGTTGATCAGCGAGGTCCCGCCGAGCCCGCAGCCGACCAGGACGTTGACGTTCTCTTCGACGTGGAAATCCCACATCCCCGTCGCCTTGCCCAGGTGCCCGTCGGGCGAATGCACCTGCACCTCCTCGACGGCCTCGACCTGGGTGTCCGGGTACTCCCCGGGCCGGATCTCGCGCCCGCGCTCGAGCAGGCAGACCCTGCGCCCCGCCCGCGCCAGCCGCGAGGCCGCGATGCCTCCGCCATAGCCCGAGCCGATGACGACGACGTCGTAGTGATCCTGGATCTCTTCGAGGGGCGAGGATAGGCGTGTCATGAGCTCTCCTGATCAGGGGATACCCCGACCGTCGCGCCCAATGCGCGGCGGCGGGACCTCCCGGATGTCCATCGCGGCCCAGCGCCGGGCGGCGCGGGCTCAGATTGCCGGCACCGATCCGGGAAGATCGGCCACCGGTTGATCAGCGGCTCGGGGACTTGCTGAACTTGGAGCTTACGGGAAGAGTGGAGGGCTGAGCAAGCGCGGGGCAGCTAGGCCGGGCCCTCGCTCCGGGCGGAGGCTACTGGGTCAGCAGCTGGACTTCCTGGATGACGCAGACGACGCGGTCCTGCGCGTCGAGATAGATGAGGACGTGGCGGGTGGTGTCGGGGGTGAACCCCAGCTCGCTCATCGCAGCATCGCGACACTCCCGCGCGTCGCGACCGGGAAACGGCGGCTCTTTGACGATCTCGGGTTCGCCGACCAGCCCGATCACCTTCTCCTTCGGCCAGCCATGCTGGATCCGTGCGAATGGATCCTTTGGCTCCTCGCGCCGGCTGCAGCCGACAGAGAGCAGGCCGACGATCAATGCCAGCGTGGCGAGGAAACCGAGCTCGTTCCAGCGGATCATGTCGCGGGCTCCCGTGCGTCGTTGTGGTAGGTCGCCGGGACCATAGCACGGGGGCGGGGCGCAGCTTGGGACCTCGGCGTGCGGAAGTGTCAGAGCCCGCGCCGGAGGACGCGTCGCGCATTTCCGAGGAGCACGAGCCGGCCCCGGCCACCAGTCGGTGACCGGGGGGCTGAGGGTTCAAGCAATGGTGGGTGGGGGTGAGCTCGGAACATCCGGCGGGTCGATCCACGGGTTCCCGAACCAGCCGTCGGGATCGAAGTCCGGTGCGGCGTCGCCCGACACGTCCAGCCGGGCGAGCGCGCTACCGTCCGGATCCATGTTCGGAAAGGTCTCGCCGGGCGTCGGAGAGCGCACATCTTTGGTCCCGTGACCAGTGACCAATCCGAAAGGGAGGCTGCGGCCGTCGGGATCCGGAACCGGGCCGATGGCAAGCCGGATCGTCGGCTGGAGAACGCGGCCGTCGGGGTCGATCTTCATCCCGATGGCCAGCCGGATCGTCGGTCTGAGGCTCAGCCCATCGGGATCGGCCATCCCGCCGCCGTCGGCCTTGGGAAGCTCGAGGCCCCGTCCGTTCGGATCCGAGGTCGCTCCTTCATCCCCTGCAGGTTGGGCGAAGCGCCCATCCGGGTCGGCCATCCCGCCGCCGTCGGCCAGGCTGGGCGTCACGGTGGCCAGGGTGAGGAGGAGAGTTGCGGTTCCGACCGTGAAAAGGTTCCGCATGCTCAGCATCTCCTTTCGAAGAGTCGTCTCCCGCCTCCATCAGGGAGGCTTCGGGGCTCGTCTCGAATAGAGATACGGATTCGCGGAGGGAAAGATTGGTAGAGGTGCGCGATTCTGTCTCTCAGTATCTTTGCGATAGTCGATTGTTTCTCTGGGCAACGCTACACTGTGCGAGGATCCCCTTCAGGCGCCTTGCCCGGTCGGCTGGAGGAGATGGGAATCTCTCTGGTGAAGCTGAACTCGACGACCTCACGATTCTACGCGACCGAGCACAGTGGCGTATCGGTAGCCATCTGGGCGGACCTAGAAGTTGAAGCTGCGAGAATCTACTCCAAGGCACGGCGCGCTTGTGTGATGGAGATCCTTGGATGGGCAGAGCGCACGTCTCAGGCTGCGTTCCCGTCTGCCGGTGTGCTAATCCTAGATCGTTGACGTCTGTAGAGTCGACAGCGTAAACTCAAAACATACCTTGCGTTAGCAGAGGCGGCCAGCCTCGAGCGGTGGAATACGGGTTCCAGATAGGCAGAATTCAGGTTGTTATCCTTAGTCTAGGGTTCGACAGACGCTCTAGGATGACAAGGGCGACGCCGGATCATGGAGAGAATGCAATGAGAATCCAGGAAAAGCACATCTATCATGGAGCTGCCCTTGCGCAGATCGTCGAACATCCGTCGTTCAAGGCGCTCAACAAGGCAGACAAACGATATGGTCACTATCTAGTGAATCAGAATCGTCGGCTACTGGTTAAATATAGAACCTCCGGCGATTCGCCCTGGCAATTTAGCTTTCCACAGTCAGAGTTGGCGTTAATGGCCGCTGATCTCCGAGCCGGCGCAAGGCTGTTTCTTTGTCTGGTTTGTGGAGATATCACTGTCGCTGTCTTGGGCGAGGAAGACGTGCGAGCAGTACTCGACCTCGGTGGGGACAGCCAGCAGTGGGTCACGGTTGAGCTCCCTCCAAATTCAAGTATGCGCGTGCGAGGTAGCCTTGGGACCCTCTCGAAGACAGTTCCGCACAGCGCCTTTCCTAGGCTGATCTTTGAGTCAGAGGATGTTTTGTCTGTCAATCTGGGAGGGCGAGGGTGAAGACTAGGGCCGCCGTGTGGACAACCGTATTGCGACTGCGGCGCCGAATTGAGGTTGCGCGGCGCGGGAAACTCAAGATCGATCCTGAGCGAGGAAGTACGAGGTGAGTGGAAGTAGAGTGCTGAAAAAGGGAGAGCGTTTGGAGTTTCCGAGAACGCGCGAGTATAAGTTCGAGCGCGAGCTGGGTAGCGGCGCGACGGGGCGAACGATACTTCTTCATGACGACTTGATTGACGAGTTTTTTGTTTGCAAGAAGTATGCGCCGCATGAGGCTCTGAGGGAGCAGTTATTTAGTAAGTTTGTAGAGGAGATTAGACTCTTGCATCGGCTGCATCATCCGAACGTCGTTAGGGTATTTAATTACTATCGGTATCCGTCGGAATATGCCGGATTCATCCTTATGGAATACGTCGATGGTGCAGATATCGAAGAATATATCAAGCAATATCCAGAGAAGACGAATGAGTTGTTTCTGCAGGCCATAGAGGGCTTTGCATACTTGGAAAGTCAGCGCATCCTTCATCGCGACATCCGGCCCTTGAATATTCTTGTCACCCTAGATGGTGCACTGAAGATTATCGATCTTGGATTTGGTAAGCAGGTGGAGGAGGAGCGAGATTTCGGAAAGAGTATTACTTTGAATTGGTGGTGCGAGAAGCCTATGGATTTCGAAGACGGCAAATACGACTTCAGGACGGAAGTGTATTTCGTCGGGATGCTGTTTGAGAAGATTATCAGGGAGGGGCGAATTGAGCACTTCCACTACGGCGATCTCCTTCGCCGTATGTGTTTTCGAGATGCTGATCGCCGCATCTCGACCTTCTCGGAGGTTCTGAGGGGAGTTCGGTCAGATCAGTTTTCTGGAATTCAGTTCGGCGCTAGCGAGCTCAAGTGTTACAGACGGTTTGCTGATGCGCTTCGAAGGCACGTCACAAGAATTGCCAAGGGGGTAAAGTATGTTGAAGATCTTCAGAAGATAGAGCGCGATCTTGGTGATGCTTACCGAAGCTTCATGCTTGAGGAGTTCGTCCCGGATGCGGCGCGGGTGACTCAGTGCTTTGTTGCAGGGACGTACTACTACAAGAGGGATGGACTTCCGGTCGCATTAGTTAAGGAGTACCTGGATCTTATGCGGGCTTGTTCGGAAGAAAAGAATAGAATAATCTTGGCAAATCTCCATGCTAAGCTGGATACGGTCACTCGGTATGATCCTTTTCTTGATGAGGGTGACGACGACATCCCTTTTTAGTCGCTCCCTGCCCTCATTCACCTGGCTTCCGGCTGTTTAGCCTTAGTTAGCAGAGCGCTCGGTCGGTACGTCTGCGACGACGCGGACCTGAATGGGCATCTGCGGGTAGAGACCAGGAAGCCGCGTCGCGGCGAGGAAGGTAAGGCGATCCTGGAGTTCACTAGCACGGTCCATGTCCGAGAGTCGTATGACCGGCTGGTGGACCTGACCTTCCGGGTGAAGGATGGTGACGAGGTTCTTGGGGAAGGGGTTGTGCGTCGGCTCGACGTCGAAGAGGAGAAGACCCGGCCCTTCACGGCGCGGGTCGCCGTCAGCGAAGAAGGTCTCAGGCGCTCGCTCGGTTCGGCGCCCGGGCCAACGGTCGAGATCACCGTGAACGTGAAAGACAACGACTGATGGCATCGGTTAGCCTCTGGTCGCTGCGGGCGATTGCGAGTTCACTATGCCTCCAGGCGTCCCGGTCGGAAACGAAGTGATGCGGATCGAGCACCTACCCCTAACTCCTGACGCTTCTGAGTCTGGCCTGCTTCAATCCGAAGGCTCGCCTGCTGGAGGCTGGCCGCTCGGTGGCCCTGCCCCCGTCGCAGGTTGAGGCCATCCTCGACCTCTGTTCGAGAGCTGGCCCGGTAGATATTGAAGGAACTTGGCAGGTCCCAGCCAGCGTCGTCGAGCAGCTCGAGGCAGACCTTTACAAGGTCGCCCGCATGCGTTCGGATGAGTGCTGTCTCCTTGGTGCAAGGGTTCGCAAGCCAGGAGAGTTCTATCGACAATATGTTGGAATCGTCGTCGAAGGCAGAGAGTTGGTTTACGTCAACGCCTTCGCCTGGCCCG
>JAGQSE010000272.1 GCA_020439725.1 Acidobacteriota bacterium | reverse complement strand
AGATCCGCGGCTTTCGCATCGAGCTCGGTGAGGTCGAGAGCGTCCTCAACCGGCATGCGGCGGTGGCCCACGCGGTGGTGCTGGTCCACGAGGAGAGCGCCGGCCACCGGCGGCTCGTGGCCTACGCGGTGCCCCAGGGCGAGCCCCCCAAGGCCGAGGAGCTCGAAGCCTGGCTCAGCGACCATCTGCCGCCCCACATGGTGCCCACCAGCTGGGTCTTCCTCGACACGCTGCCGCTCACCCCCAACGGCAAGATCGACCGCCGCCGGTTGCCCGAGCCGCCGCCGGAGGGCGAGGGCGAGCCTTGGACCCCCATCCGCACCCCGGTCGAGGGCATCCTGGCGGCGGAGTGGAACGAGGTCCTCGGACGACAGCGGCGTCTCGGGCGCCTCGACCACTTCTTCCGGCTGGGCGGCCACTCGCTCCTCGCCACGCGGCTGCTGGCGCGGATCCAGGATCGCTTCGGTGTACACCTGCCCATCGCCGAGCTCTTCGCCCACCCGGTGCTCCAGGATCAGGCCGTCGTGGTCGAGAAGGCGCTGCGCGGCACCACCGAGGGCCCGCCGCCGGTGGCACCCCGGCCCGAGGGCTCGCCGACCCCGCTCTCCTTCTCGCAGCAGCAGCTGTGGCTCTTCGAGCAGGCCAACCCGGACCTGCCGGTCTACAACATCCCCGAACGCTATCCCCTCGAAGGCAGCATCGTGGTCGCGGCCCTCGCCCGCGCCCTCGAGACCATCGTCGCGCGGCACGAAGTGCTGCGTTCGCCGCTCATCGAGCGCGCGGGGAGCGCCCTCCAGGACGTCCGGCCGCCGATGGCGCTGCCCCTTCCGGTCATCGATCTGTCGGGGCTCGGCCTCGCCGCCGCCGCCGAAGCCGAAGGGCTCGAGGCTCGGGAAGCGGGGATGCCGCTCCGCTGCGAGGCGCTGCCCCTCCTCCGGCCGACGCTGATCCGCCTGGCGCCACACAGCCACACGCTGCTCGTCACCCTGCACCATGCGGTGGCCGACGGCTGGTCCCTCGACGTCTTCAACTACGAGCTGGCGTTGCTCTACGGGGCGGCGGTGGCGGGCCGCGCCAACCCCCTGCCGCCGTTGCCGGTGCAGTACGCCGACTTCGCCCTGTGGCAGCGCCGGCGGCTCCGGGGCTCCTTCCTCGAGCAGGAGGTCGACCACTGGCGCCGCCGCCTCGACGGATTGCCGGCGGCCCTCGAGCTGCCCACCGACCGGCCGCGGCCGGCGGTCTCGACCTTCCGCGGGGATCGTCTGCCCCTGGCGCTGCCGGCACCGTTGATCGAGAGCCTCCGGGACCTCGGCCGCAGCCACGGCGCGACGCTCTACATGACGTTGCTCGGAGCCTTCCAGCTGCTCCTCCACCGTCACAGCGGACAGGACGACCTGGCGGTGGGCACCCCCAACGCCCAGCGGCCCGATCGGCGTCTCGAGCTGCTCATGGGTTTCTTCGTCAACATGGTGGTGTTGCGCTCGACCCTGACCCGGGAGCCGTCGGTGGGGTCCTACCTCGAACGCGTCCGGGACACCGCCCTCGAAGCCTACGGCCACCAGGAGCTGCCCTTCGAGGTCCTCGTGCGCCAGCTCAAGCCACAGCGTGACCGCGGCCGCAACCCCTTCTTCCAGGTCCTTTTCCAGCTGCTCGCGGCGGCGGGGAAGAAAGAAAGCCTCGACGGCCTCACCGGCGAGCCCGAGAACCGCGCCAGCGGCACCGCCAAGTTCGATCTCGAGCTGTCGCTCACCGAGGTGGGCACCGCCGTGGCCGGCTATCTCGAGTACTCGACGGAGCTCTTCGACACCACCACCATCCGCCGGCTGCTGCGGCAGTACCGCACGCTCCTCGAGGACGTCGCCCACGGCGACAGCACCCGGCCGGTGACGGCGCTCCGCCTGCTCGGTGCCGCCGAGCGACATCAGCTGAAGCTCGAGTGGAACGACCGCCAGCGCGTCTTCTCGGGAGCCACGGTGGTCCACGAGCTGGTCGCCGAGACGGTACGGCGAAGCCCCGACCTCGTCGCGGTGCGTTACCCCGGAGGTGAGCTGACCTATCGCGAGCTCGATGGCGCGTCCGGCGAGCTGGCGGCGCGGCTCAGGGCCATGGGCGTCGGACCCGACGTCCGCGTCGCGCTGTGCCTCGAGCGCTCCCCCGAGCTGATGGTGGCGGTGCTGGCGGTGCTCCGCGCCGGCGGCGCCTACGTCCCCCTCGACCCCGAGTACCCGGCGGAGCGGCTACGGCTGATGCTCGACGACTGCCGGGCGCGGGTCCTGGTGACCCGGCGATCGCTCCTCGAACGGCTCCCGGAGAGCGGCGCGGCGGTGCTCTGCCTCGACCCGCCGGGCTCTGCGAGCGACGTGCCGACCGGACCGGCCGACCCGCCCGGCCCAGCGGTGCACCCGGATCACCTGGCCTACGTCATCTACACCT